>NZ_JBQCGW010000300.1:0-83792 GCF_051955275.1 Pseudobacter sp.
TAACCAGAACCTTGACCAAATGACGGGAATGGGTGATGCGTTAACAGGACCGGGCCGATAAAAGCCTGAGAGCGTTCGGAAGTCAGGAAAAGTTATGCAGATAAGGAAGAAGCCGGTTCTTCTAAATTAGAAAAAAAAGTAATGCAAAAAACAGGGAGCCATAGATCCTTGAATACCCGGAAAAGTTCCGGCAATGATTTGCATTGCTTTTCAGTTTGAACTGAACAACTTCAAGGTTACGGAAAAATTAAAAAGTAAAAGATTACCGTAAGCTCGCAATAACTGCAGGAAAGGAAGGACGGGAAGAATTGAAAGCTGTATTACTTATTTATGAGTTCTGCGGAGATAAAAAGAAAAGAAGTTGATTGACATTGGACTTTGCTGGCATTCATTGGATATTTGGAATTCTTTTCTGGACGGTTATTATCAGGACATTGGATGGTGTGAGGTTGCTAATCCTCGTCAATCAACTTGAAGACAAAAATAATTGTGGATAACTATGTGGACAAGAGCAGAATTGCTTCATTTTTAAATTTCAGTATTTACCAGACGTAATCGAAAATTTACAGAAGAGGTCTCGTAAATCAACGTTTTTTGTACGTAGATTTCCTGTTTATAAATAGTTTCCTGTATATTCCGAAATAGTATAATTTCGTAAATCTGCTATAGTAATTGTCACGAAAAATTATCATTTTGAGCCCGGTTAGAAATGTTTCAACCCCTCAGTTTGATGCCTTATCAAACGAAAACCTGGAACACAATATAAAATACAATAGAACCGTATGAAAAAACCAGATGGAGAAAGGCTTATAAGAGTAGCTATTGCAGATGACCATGCCCTGTTCAGGGCAGGCGTTAAAACGGCTTTATCGGCTAAGAAAGATGTGGAACTCATTGCGGAAGCAGACAATGGCATGCAGCTGATCAACCTGCTGAAACATATAGAGCCTGATGTTATCCTCCTTGATATCCAGATGCCTATCATGGATGGCATTCAAACACTCCCCGAGATCAGGAAGGTTCGCCCTGAGGCAAAAGTGATTGTGCTTTCCATGCACAACGATCACTCCATGATCAGTAAGCTCATGGAGATCGGCGCCAATTCCTATCTCACCAAAAACTCCGATTCTGAAACTATTTACCAGGCCATCAAAACCTGCTTTGAACAGGAGTTCTTCTTTAATGAGCTTACCAATAAAGCCCTGCTTACAGGACTCCGCACCAAAAGAACCGACCTCGCTGGCCCCCAGGATGTGAACCTGTCCGACAAGGAAATGCGTGTGCTCAAACTTATGTGCGAAGAAAAAACAACTAAAGAGATAGCAGATATTGTGGAGATCAGTCCACGTACTGTGGAAGCGATCCGCGATAAACTCAAAACGAAAACGGGCGCTAAATCAATGGCCGGACTGGTAATGTATGCTGTAAAAAATGGCATCATCGACCAGAATGGCAATTAATCAGTCCCTGTTGCGGGTTGCTGTGACGCAGTGATCCCAACTGTGAACAGTCACCCGCAACTATCCATGTCAACCTTCGATTATTTCAACGGTCAGTTCATCCCCACCGGCACCCCGGTGATCACTGCCGATAGCCGGGCCCTCCGGTATGGCGACGGTCTCTTCGAGACTATCAAAGTGATCAACGACCAGCTGCTGCTGTCCGGCCTCCATTTCTCAAGGCTTTTCAATGGCATGGAACTCCTTGGGTTTGACATCCCAAAACATTTTACTCCTGCCTCCATAACCGAGATCATACTGCAGCTCTGCCGGAAGAACAAAGCAGGCAGGGCAGCCCGCGTACGGCTTTCTGTGCTTCGCGGCAATGGCGGTCCCTATGATCCCGAAACCATGCAGCCCCGGTTGCTCATCCAGTGCTGGCCCCTTCAGGAGCACCTTATGGAGCTTAACCAGAACGGACTGCAGGTAGATATCTACCCCGATGCCCGGAAAAGCAGCGATGCCTTCTCCCATCTCAAATCCAACAACTATCTCCCATATCTCATGGGCGCACAGTTTGCGCGAAACAATCAGCTCAATGATGCCGTTTTGTTGAACGTTTATGACCGTATTTGCGATGCAACCATCGCAAATATTGCATGGATCAAAAATGGAACGATCTTTACCCCACCCTTATCGGAAGGTTGTGTGGGCGGCGTGATGCGGAACTACCTGCTGCAAAACTGCGAAGCCATCACGGGCCATCGTATGATCGAGCAGGCAGGGACCGCAGCTGATCTTGCCGGAGCCGATGAGGTTTTTCTCACCAATGCCATCAGCGGTATCCGCTGGGTGGCACAGTGCGGAAACAGTCAGTACGGTAACCAGCTTGGTACGCAGTTGTACAAACAGCTGGTCAGTCCGATGAATGCACAGTAACCCTTTCACTTATTGACCAATCAATTCACCGCCTTTTAAGGGCAGCATGTTTTATGAATACATTGACCGTTTTCTGGTTTCGAAGGGATCTGCGCCTGCACGATAATGCAGGACTCTACCATGCGCTGAAGCAGGGAGATCCCGTACTTCCCATATTTATTTTCGATACCAATATCCTTGATCAGCTGGAAGATAAGCAGGACAGGCGGGTGGAATTCATTCATGCTGCCCTGCAGGAAATGCAGGAAGAATTACAGGCACTGGGCTCTACTCTCCATGTAATGTATGATACACCGCTGGGAGCATTTACACAGTTGCTCAAACAGTACACTATCGGTAACGTATATACGAATCATGATTATGAGCTCTATGCAAAAGACCGTGATGAAGCAGTTCGCATCCTGTTGAATGAGCACAATATTCCTCTGCATACCTACAAGGACCAGGTGATCTTTGAAAAGAACGAAGTGGTAAAGGATGATGGAAAGGCTTACACCGTGTTCACGCCGTACAGCAAACGATGGCTGGCCACTCTGAATGATTTTTATGCAAGCAGTTATCCCAACAGTAAATACTTCAAACATTTTTTTCAGCAGTCGCCCATTGCTATTCCTTCATTGCGCAACATCGGATTTCAAAGCACCGGGCAGCCGCTGCCTTCGCATGAAGTGAAGAAGGTGCTGATCGAAAAATACAGTGAGCAGCGGGATTATCCCGGCATACCCGGGACTTCCAGACTTGGTGTGCACCTGCGTTTCGGGACTGTGAGTATCCGCAGGGTATTGCAACTGACAAGGCCGCTGAGTGCAACTTTTGTGAACGAACTTATCTGGCGTGATTTTTACCAGATGATCCTTTGGCATTTCCCGCATGTAGGGCTGGGGAAAGCCTTCAAACCTGCCTATGATCTGATCCACTGGCGCAATAACGAAAAGGAATTTGAGAAATGGTGCCAGGGCATGACAGGCTACCCGATTGTGGATGCCGGCATGCGCGAACTGAATGCCACCGGCTTCATGCATAACCGCGTACGCATGATCGTTGCTAGTTTTCTCAGCAAACACCTGCTGATAGACTGGCGCTGGGGCGAAGCATATTTTGCAGAGAAATTACTGGACTACGATTTCGCTTCCAATAATGGCGGCTGGCAATGGGCCGCAGGCAGTGGCTGCGATGCAGCGCCCTATTTCCGCGTATTCAATCCTGAACTGCAAACAAAGAAATTCGATGGAGATCTGAAGTATGTCCGTAAATGGGTCCCTGAACTGGATGATTTCGGTTATCCGGAACCGGTAGTTAATCATGAATTCGCGAGAAAGCGTTGCCTGGAAGTTTACAGTAAGGCGCTGAAGCGGGATGAGTAGCGTGTGCCCAGTCGCTCGCGTCCCCGCGAGTGACGTTTATTCCGTCGCCTCCCGGCAACACGGTGTTCGCCTTAGGCGAACCAATATAAGTAACCCGCCGGAGGCGAGCTACTGGGCACACCATCAATTACTGGGCACACCTGGTTTTATAAATTATTCTCTAAGAACAGATCCGTCCCGTTCACACTTGTCTGATGCAGTTCACTATAAATATCAATGAACTTCTTCACCGCTGATCTGCCATCCACACCCAGTGAAAGCGAGTAATTATTCACGTACAGGTCTATATGCTGGCGCATGACGGTCTCGCTCATTTCCTGCGCATGTTGTTTCACATAATCAGTCACAGCAGGGTAGTGTTCAAATGAATATTCAAGGCTCTTCCGGATGAGGCTGTCCATCTTACGCTGCAACACTACATCCAGGCTGCGTTTCATTACAATACCGCCCAGGGGGATAGGGTTGCTGGTGGTGGTTTCCCAATACTCGCCCAGGTCTGCGATTTTCAGCAGGCCTTTCTCCTGGTACGTGAAGCGGTTCTCGTGAATGATCACGCCGGCATCTACTTTTCCGGTGAGGATGGCATCTTCAATTTCGGAGAAGAGCAGGAATTTCTTTTTCCTGGCCTGCGGGTAGGCAAGGGAGAAGAGCATATGTGCGGTTGTCTGCTCACCGGGAATGGCGATGGTCATTTCCTCCACGGGTTTCAGGTCTGTATCATTGCGGGTGATGAAGAGGGGGCCTACGCCTTTACCGAGTGCGCCCCCTGCATTGAGCACAATGTATCGGGAGAGGATCAGCGGCAGTACGCCATAGCTGATCTTGGTGATATCGAGTTTGCCTTCGAGAGCCCACTGGTTGAGGGTCTGCACGTCTTCCAGTACTGGTTCTACTTCCAGTCCTTCCGTATCTATTTTATTATTCACCAGTGCGTCGAAGATAAAAGTATCGTTCGGGCATGGAGAGAATCCGAGCGTGAGTTTCATATTCATCAATTGTGTTTCTGAAATAGATCCGGTTCCTGCAGTAATTGCATCAGTTGCTGGTTGAGCGTGCTGATGGCATCTTTCAGCTGCCACCTGGATTTATCGCGTTCGCCTACCATATTGCTTACTGCTCTCAGTTGCAGGAAGGGGATATCCTGACGGAGGGCCACATAATGAAATGCGGCGCCTTCCATGGATTCAACAATCGCGGAATACTTTTGTTGCAGGGTTTCTATGCGTTTGGGGGCGGTGGTCACTTCGTTTACGGTAATGGCTTTCACCAGGGGCAGTCCGAAGCGGGTCAATGCCGCAGTATCCGGATTGTGTAAAGTCCTGCCTGTAAAGGGGAACTGGCCGGCTTCCTGGAAGCCCATATCGAATACATCGCGGAAGCTACCAGCTTCTTCAACGCCCAGGTCGCCGGTGGATTCATCCTGCACGATGCAGCAGGTCCCGGGTCTGTAGCCATGGGAAAAACTGCCGGCGATACCTGCCTGAATAAGTGCTTCAGGCCGCTGAGCCTGAATGGCTTCCATCATATTGTAGGTGGTTTGCATACTCCCGATGCCCGTGATCGTCACGTGCACGGTATTGGATCCGGCGCGGAATTCATTTTTTTGAAGCCATTCCAGTGTGGGTGCGATCTCCAGCATGGTGGCGGCTACCAGCATAATATCCATGCGGGCAAAGATAGGAGATGTGAACTCATTAAATTGTACCTTTGCGCGGCAATTTAATTATGATCTATGGTGCATCTGACTCGTGTTGAACACTTTAATGCCGCCCATAAACTCTATAACCCCGCCTGGAGCAAGGAGAAAAATGAATCCGTTTTTGGTAAGTGTGCCAATGAGCACTGGCATGGTCACAATTACGAACTGCTGGTGACTATCAAAGGCAGACCTGATCCTGAAACAGGATTTCTCTATGATGTAAAGCAACTCAGCAAGCTGATACAACAGTATGTGCTGGATAAGCTGGATCATAAGAACCTGAATATGGATGTGGATTTTATGCAGGGTCAACTCTGTTCTACGGAGAACCTGGCGATTGCCATCTGGCAGCAGTTGCAGCCGCATCTGCCCCCTGCAGTGCAGTTGCATTGCATCAAGCTGTACGAAACGCCAAGGATCTATGTAGAATACTTTGGCGGGTAAGCTAAACTTTTTAAAGCCATTATCGTAATACATTTGATATGAGCAGGAAAGTAGCCGTATTTCGTAAAGAGCATTTCAATGCAGCCCACAGGTTGTACAATCCTTCCTGGGATATGGCCACCAATGATGCTGTATTCGGTAAGTGCAACAACCCCAATTTTCATGGGCATAACTACGAGCTGATTGTAAAAGTGGTGGGGGAGCCGGATCCGCAAACCGGTTATGTGATGGACCTCAAACTGCTCAGCGATCTTATCCGGGATGAAGTGCTGGAGCATTTCGATCACCGGAACCTGAACCTTGACACACCGTTTTTCAAAGACAGGAATCCGACTGCTGAAAATATCTGCATCGTGATCTACGAACTCCTGCGTGCAAAGATCGATATGCAATTCGATCTGCAGGTCCGCCTCTATGAAACAGAGCGGAACTTCGTGGAATACCCGGTGAACAACTAATTTAAAAATCAGACAATGGCTTACAAGAAGACGGAACAATATGAAGACAGGATCACTTCAGGGTTGATGGACAATTACCGTGAAGTATTGAATCTTCTGGGTGAGGATACTGAAAGGGAAGGATTGATCAAAACTCCGGAAAGAATGGCCAAGGCCATGCAGTACCTTACACAGGGTTACCAGATGGATGCACATGCTATCCTGCAGAGCGCCATGTTCAAAGAAGAAGTAAGTGAGATGATCCTGGTAAAGGACATCGAACTGTACAGCATGTGCGAACACCACCTGTTGCCTTTCTTCGGTAAGGCCCATATTGCGTATATCCCTAACGGTCATATCACCGGCCTCAGTAAACTGGCCCGCGTGGTAGACGTGTATGCAAGAAGACTGCAGGTTCAGGAAAGGCTGACCACGCAGATCCTCGATGCCATCAAGACCACACTCCGTCCTTTGGGTGTTGCCGTGGTAATTGAAGCATCACATCTTTGCATGATGATGCGTGGAGTGCAGAAACAGAACTCTGTGACCACCACTTCCGCATTCTGGGGTGAATTTGAAAAAAATGAAACACGCAGTGAGTTCACCAAGCTGATCTCTTCCAGACTTCACTAATTTATTGTGCTGCTGCCTGGCCGTTTACGGGTAATCCGCACGGGGCGCAGTTTTGCAAAGAATGGAATTTTCGTATGCCACAAAGATTTTGGTTAATTAAGTCCTTTGTGGCATTTTTGTTCGACTAAACCCCAGGTAACTTATGAAGCATGCTTTTGTGTTTCCCGGTCAAGGATCACAATTCCCGGGTATGGGAAAAGACCATTATAATTTAAGTGTTTTTGCCAAGAAGTTGTTTGAGCAGGCCAATGAGATCGTTGGTTTCCGCATCTCCGACATCATGTTCGAGGGAACGGAGGAAGACCTGCGCCAGACAAAAGTGACGCAACCTGCGGTATTCCTGCATTCAGTGATCGCCTTCAAAGGAATCGATTCAGTAAAACCTGAAATGGTGGCCGGACATTCACTCGGTGAGTTTTCTGCACTGGTAGCCAATGGAGTACTGAGCTTTGAAGACGGACTGAAACTGGTAAGCATCCGTGCACAGGCCATGCAGAAAGCCTGCGAATTGCAACCCTCCACCATGGCTGCAGTGCTTGGCCTGGATGATGCGAAAGTGGAAGAAGTTTGTGCGGCAGTGGCAGCCGAAACCGGTGAAGTTGTTGTTCCCGCAAATTATAACTGTCCTGGTCAGCTGGTGATCAGCGGCAGCATCAAAGGTATTGAAATAGCCTGCGAGCGGATGAAGGCTGCCGGCGCCAAGCGCGCCCTGGTACTGCCTGTAGGCGGGGCCTTCCATTCCCCCCTCATGGCGCCTGCCAAAGAGGAACTGAAAGCAGCTATCGAAACCACTACCTTCTATACACCCACCTGCCCCGTTTACCAGAACGTGGTGGCCAGGGCCGTGATGGACCGGGAAGAGATCAAAAAGAACCTCATCGATCAGCTTACCGGCGCTGTCCGCTGGACGCAGAGCGTTCAGGCGATGATCGCCGATGGCGGTAACCGCTTCACAGAAGTAGGCCCAGGCAAGGTATTGCAGGGGCTGGTGAACAAAATCGACAAAACTGTTACTACTGAAGGCGTAGCCTAGCCGAAAAGGTTGATTTAAATCAATTTCAAGGACCCGGAACAACGTTTTCACCCTATAAACAGGTCAACTGTATAACCTTACTTATGCGGCTGACCTGTTTTCTTTTGTATCAGTTAAGATTTTCAAATTATGATCCCGATGAGGTGGATGTTTATCATATCGTTTCTGGCGCTGACAGTGATGGCCTGTAAAAAAGACAAGTCGGACCAGCAGTTCAGTGCATTTTCTGAAAAAGGCCCTTTCGGAGGGGTATGGGTGGAATTGAGCCAGGGAAAGGACACTCTCAACTTCAATATCCCTTCCCAGATGCTTGAGCAATTGCCCTGGAGGCCACCGGATAATGCAGGTGTGTTCTTCATGGGAGCAGAAGTGTATAAAGATTATGACGGCAGCATCAATTCTCCGGGGGGCATTTTTGCATATTACCGTAACGCTGGCGGCGATAGCCTGAATATTTACAACTTTTTCGTTTCCAGCAAGTATGAACAATTCGCGTTCAAACTGGATCCCAACCTGAACAGATTTAAAATAGGTAAGTTCTACAAGCGTCCGGGACTGCCTGATGAACTTACCTTTTCGCGTATACGATAATCTACCTGTTTAATTTTTTAGGAATGCCCACAGCGCCTCTGAATCTTACGGCGCCCAGTTTGTCGTTGCTGCTGATAGTGAGCGTGCTCAGGTCTGTTTTGCTGTTGGGCTCAAGTACCCTCGCATAGTTGCCGGTACTGATGTATTTGAGGGCCGCGGCCAGACAGTTCTCTTCCGTGTCGCCCCAGGCTTTATCCAGCCCGTCTGCCACTGTATGGTTGAGTGCAAATCCATCGAAATAATTTCCTTCTCCATTTTTGTTGACCGTACGGAATGATACCGGGAAGATATACCAATCCATCACCGGAATAGGGAAGTAGCCCACCGGCTTGCCGTGTGTTCTGGTAGGTCCTACCAGTTGCACATTCATGAAAGGCTTGAGGCTGTTGATCAGGAGTTCACTGGCAGATGCGGTGTTTTGACTCACTATCACAAAGATCCTGCTGATGTTGAGCGTTCCTTTTTTCTTGAAGCGTGTAGTTGAATTGTATTGGGTATACTTGTTATTGAATTTCTGTTCTTCCATCACCTGGTTATTGGCTGCATTGGGCGCCAGGTAATTGGCCAGTTCATCCTGTAAAAGCACGTAGCCTCCACCGTTATACCGGAGGTCCAGTACCACATCACTGACATTGGCCGTATTGAACCGGTTGAAGATGCGTGCAAATTCATTCCGGATGGCATTGGTATCGCCCAGGAAAGAGTTGAATACGAAGTAACCCGTTTTGGTAGCGCCTGTATTGTAAACGGTATCCAGTATCACCGGTTGTTCAAGATAGGTAGCGGCATTGAGGGTGACCGTGGTATCTGCCTTGCCATCCCGACCGAATACGATGGTAACGGAATTGGCTCCGAAGATGGCATTGCGCACAAAATCGAGGTTGCTGGTACTTATATTGGTGCTGTTATTGATCTGTTTGATCTGCCAGCTCCTTTTGATATTGGCTTTGCCGGCAGGAGAGGCGGGCTCTACAAAGCTGACGCGGAGATCATTGGCTGTACGGAAGAAGATGCCGAGGCCGAAATCCTTGCTGATGCCCTGGCTGAGATCGTCCCATACATTCTGTGTTACGGCAAAACTCCACCGGTCAACGGGGCCGGTAAATCCGGGTTCGCTGCTGTAAGCCCTGATGGCCTCCATAATGGCATCGGGATCATCATAACTGCGGGCATTGAACGAAGCAGGGATCTTATCGTACCACAAATATATATCCCGGGCATAGAGGATGGTGGAATCTTTGAGCTTGTCGGAGGAAGAGCCTCCTCCGCCGTTATTGTCTTTTTTGCAGGAAGGCAGGTAAGCGGATATCGCTATGGCTATCGCGAACAGAATGGTTGGTCTCATGGTGACAGTTTCAGTCCCTTAAGTTACCACCTTTTTTACAATTCCAGTGAGCAATTGATCCAGCCCTGGTCTAGTTTTGCGCCGTATTTCTTATAAAAATCGATAGCAGGTTCATTCCAGTCGAGCACCTGCCATACCATGCCGCTGAAATTTTTTTCTTTAGTTTCCTGCAGGCATCTGTCGAACAGCAGTTTGCCGAGGCCTTTGCCTCTCATTTCTTCTGTGATGATGAGATCTTCCAGGTAGAGGCGTTGCCCTTTCCAGGTGCTGTAGCGGATATAATACAATGCGAAGCCATGGATGGTCTCAACGCCCGAAGGGTTGGTGGTGGAGGCAACAAATGCCCACCAGACGGGGTTTTCACCGAAGCCGCTTTCTTCAAAATGGGCGGGTGAAACGGTCACTGCATCGGGTTCTTTCTCAAACACTGCCAGCTCAACGATGAGTTCCATCAGTCTGGGGCAATCGGCCTTTACGGCCCTTCGGACGTTGAATTCCATGTATGATCAGTTTAATAGGCCCATTTGATCCAGGTAGCGCCCCAGGTGAATCCGCCTCCGAAGGCAGCGAGCACGATATTATCACCTTTCTTCAGTTGCTTTTCCCACTCCCAGAGACAGAGGGGGATGGTGGCAGCTGTGGTATTGCCATAGCGCTGGATATTGAGCATCACTTTATCGTGGCTCAGTCCCATCCTGTCTGCAGTGGCATCGATGATACGTTTGTTGGCCTGGTGTGGCACCAGCCATGCGATATCACTGCCGGTGAGGCTATTTCTTTCCAGCAGTTCAGCGCTGACATCGGCCATGCCTTTAACGGCGGCTTTGAAAACGGTCTGACCTTCCTGGTAAGCATAATGTTCTTTGTTGGCAACGGTTTCAGCGCTGGCGGGGCGACGCGATCCGCCGGCCTTCATATGAAGGTAGGGTTCTCCTGAACCATCACTTCTGAGGATAGTGTCTTTCAGTCCATAGCCTTCGGTATCGGGCTCCAGTAACACGCCTGCGGCGCCATCACCGAAGATGATACAGGTGGCACGGTCGGAGTAATCTATGATGGAGCTCATTTTATCAGCGCCGATCACAATCACTTTCTTGTAACGGCCGCTCTCAATGAGGGCAGCGCCGGTAGAAAAAGAGTAGAGGAAACCGGAGCAGGCGGCCAGGAGGTCGAATCCCCATGCATTCTTCAGTCCGGCTTTATGACAAACCAGGTTGGCAGTTGAGGGGAACATCATATCCGGGGTAACGGTGCCTACGATTACGGCATCGATATCCAGGGGGCTTAAATTCTTTTTCTCCAGGATCTGCAATACAACCTGAACCGCCATATCGGATGTACCCTTGCCTTCACCTTTCAGTATCCTTCTTTCTTCAATACCGGTACGGCTCCTGATCCATTCGTCGTTGGTGTCTACCATTTTCTCCAGGTCAAAATTGGTCAGTTTATCTTCAGGAACATATCCGCCAACGGCAGTAATGGCGGCTGTGATTTTTTGACTCATCGATGGGATTTAGATATGGAAATAAATTAAGCTTGCTTTATAAAGCCGACAAAAATACGCCAAAAGTTATCACCATACTACCAATTCATATCTATATATAAATTAAGCGGTTTTTCCCTTATTTTCGCAGTCATGATCGCTTTTATACGGGGTAATTTTGTGCATAAAACGCCCGCAGTGGTGCATGTGGAGGCAAATGGCGTTGGCTACGAACTTCAGATCAGTCTGAATACCTACTCTGCCATCCAGGGCCTTGAAAAGGGTCTTCTGTACACACATCTGGCTATCCGGGAAGATGCACATATCCTGTATGGTTTTTCCGATACAGTAGAAAAAGAACTGTTCCTCCAACTGGTCAGTGTGTCCGGAGTTGGTGCAGCTACCGCAAGGATGATGCTGTCTTCCGTAAAGCCCGAAGAAATTGTAAGGGCTATTGTGGATTCCAACACCAAACTCCTGGAAAGCATCAAGGGGATCGGTAAAAAATCCGCCGAAAGAATTGTACTCGAATTAAAGGATAAACTGGCCAAATCCAGGCTGGACGCAAATATTCCTTCCGGTTCATACAATCCTACAGGTCAGGATGCGTTAAATGCTCTGATGGCGCTGGGTATTGCCCGAGCCGCCGGTGAACAGGCTATTCAAAAGGTACTCAAAGCTGAACCGGGCCTTTCCGTAGTAGAAGACATTATTAAGAAAGCTTTAAAAACACTCTAAGCCTATCGTCAGAGATTTCTACTTAACTAATTCTTGAGAAAAAAAGATTGGCCCGTACATTTAACCACCAACATTGTTTAGCAACAGTATGCCTTGCTATGCTCGTTGTGCTTTGCACAACCGCCAGGGCTAACTATGCTCCGCAGCAGGATAGCTCAGTCAGGAAGGCTGCAGATACCCTGAAATACCCTATCCATGACCGTAGGGGTGACCGCTATTCCGCTCAGCCAAGAAGGTCCTTCGATCTCCGGGATCCTGTAAACATCACGGACTCCGTGGTATATGATCCCAAAACAAGGCAATACTATATCATTGAAAAAGTAGGTTCTTTCTATTACAGGAAGCCCACCTCCATGACCTTTGAAGAGTTCCTGGCTTTGCAGGCCCGTAAATCCGAGAACGATTACTTCAAAAAACGGTCCAACGTACTGAACAGCCTCAACAAGAAGCTGCTCCGTCCCAAAATGAGCGTTACCGATAACCTCTTCAACCGGATCTTCGGAAACGGCAAGATCGAGATCAGGCCCCAGGGAGAAGTGAACCTCATTGCCGGCTACCAGGGCCAGAATATCAAGAACCCCTCATTACCTGAACGGGCCCGCCGGAACGGAGGGTTCGATTTCGATATGAATGCCAACCTCAGCGTGATCGGTAATATCGGCGACAAGCTCAAACTGCCCATCAACTACAATACGCTGGCCAATATGGATTTTGAGAACCAGCTGAAACTGGATTATACCGGTACAGATGATGAGATCATCAAGCGTATAGAGGCTGGTAACGTCAGCTGGACCTCCAAAGGATCCCTCATTCCCGGTGCGCAGCAGCTCTTCGGTATCAAGACCGAACTACAGTTCGGCAAGCTGTCTGTATCTGCCGTACTGGCCAATCAGCGTTCACAGCGGCAGAGCATGAATATGGCAGGTGGTAGCTCCAATATGTATTTCGAGTTCAAGGCAAATGATTACGAGGAGAACCGTCACTTCCTCATGGCCCAGTACTTCCGCAACCAGTACAATACCGCCATGAGCAAACTGCCGGTGGTAACTTCAAAGGTGCAGATCCTACGCCTGGAAGTATGGGTCACCAACCGCAACGGATCAACCACAGAAACCAGAGATGTGGTGGGCCTGATGGACCTTGCCGAACCGGCACCATTCAACCCATCCATCCAATCCAATACCACACAGCCCTATCCGTACAACGATGCGAATAACCTGTTCTCGAGGATCAATTCCGATCCCAGCAGCCGTAACCCGGCGCTGATCACTTCCAAACTTTCTTCCCTGGGCCTGAACCCGGTGCAGGATTTTGAAAAGACCTTTGCCCGTAAGCTCAATCCCTCCGAATATTATTATAACGGACAGGTAGGCTTCCTTTCACTCAACCAGCCTCTGCAGCCGGATGAAGTGCTGGGCGTGGCTTACCAGTACAGCTACAATGGCCGCATCTTCCAGGTGGGTGAATTCTCCCAGGACGTTGTGCCCGATACAACAGCAGGCAAGAGCGGGACCCAGAAGATCTTTTTCCTGAAACTGCTGAAAGCCACTTCTCAGCGTACCAACCTTCCGATCTGGGACCTGATGATGAAGAACGTGTATGCCCTGAAATCGAAAGATGGGAGCTATCTCTCCAGCGTACAGCCACAGGATTTCAAACTGAACGTATTGTATGAGCAGCCCAGCCTGGGTCAGAAAAGATTCCTGCCCGAAGGAGATCAGCCCGGCGTGCCCATCATCACCTTACTCAACCTGGACCGGTTGAATGCCCGGAACGACCCCATGCCCGATGGGGTGTTCGACTATATAGAAGGATTTACCATCATGAGCCAGCAGGCACGTGTGATCTTTCCTTTCCTGGAACCTTTCGGTCGCGACCTTGATTCCGTTGCCTTCCGGAACAGCCCGCCTGATATACGGGATAAGTATGTCTATTACCCGCTGTACGATACCATCAAGGCCATTGCACAGACCTATGCCAACCTGGACAGATATATCATCAGCGGGTATGGGAAGGGCAATTCAACTTCAGAGATCTCGCTCAATGCTTTCAATATTCCCCGTGGATCCGTTACCGTTACATCCGGTGGACAGATCCTGCGTGAAGACATAGATTATACGATCGATTACAATGTAGGCACCCTGCGTGTGATCAACCCCGCCATCCTGGCTTCCGGTGTTCCTGTAAGTGTGCAGTTCGAGAACAATGCCAGCATCGGGATACAGCAGCGGAACTTCATGGGGCTACGGTTAGGGTACCAGGTGAAAAATACTGCCCGTGAATCACTCAACATTGGCCTGAGTATGGTGCGGCTGGGTGAAAGACCTTTCTTCACCAAGACCCAGTACAATGAAGATCCGATCCGTAATACCATGTACGGACTGGATTTCAACTATCGTACAGAAGCGCCGAAGCTTACCAGGTTGCTGGATAAACTTCCATTCTATTCTACCAATGTGATGAGTACCATCACAGCTTATGGTGAAGCGGCCATGCTGAAACCGGGTCACCCGCCACAGATCGGTAAGGGCAAGGCCGGCCTTATCTTCATCGATGACTTCGAAGGATCACGCAACTCCATCGACCTGCGCTTCCCGCTGGTCAGCTGGGGTATTTCCAGTACACCGGCCAATAACGGATTATTCCCCGAAGCCAATTACAGGGATTCATTGCCTTACGGATATAACCGCGCCAAGATCGCCTGGTATAATATTGAACCGGTACTGCAGGACAGGCGGTCCGGTAATAACCCGGTAAGATCTTATGAAGACTTCACCGATCCGCGCATTCGTCCCGTGAATCTCACACAGATCTATCCCAACCGTACACCTGATCTTGGGCAGAGCCAGCTGGTGACTTTCGATATCGCTTACTATCCAACGGAGAAAGGCCCTTATAACTTCGATTCAGAAAATATAACGGCAGACGGCAAGCTGCTGGATCCTCAGAAACGCTGGGGGGGTATCATGCGTGGCCTCGACCAGGTTGACTTTGAAACAGGCAACGTGGAGTTCATCGAGTTCTGGATGCAGGACCCGTACATCAAGAATCCAGGCAGTACCGGCGGTCAGCTCTATTTCAACCTTGGTAATATTTCCGAGGATGTATTGAAAGATGGAAAACGTTTCTTCGAGAACGGTATCAGCGGTGCTGTTACCAAAGCGCTCGAAGATCCCGATACAAGATGGGGTAAGGTGCCCGGCAACCCTATCCAGGTTACACAGGCATTCAGTAATGATCCTGCCGACAGGCAATTGCAGGATGCCGGTTTCGACGGTCTCATCAACGATGCCGAAAGAGAAAAGTTTGCAGGTTACCTGCAGGACCTGGCCAACCGTTTTGGTGTGAACAGCCTTGCCTATCAGAATGCACTGCGGGATCCAAGCAATGATGACTTCCTCAATTACCGCGATGGTGCCTACGATCAGACACGTTCGGGTATCCTTGGACGTTATAAGAATTACAATGGCCCGCAGGGTAACTCTCCCGTAGCTACCAACCAGACCAATGTGGCGGCCTTCACCATGTTGCCTGACCAGGAAGAATTCAACCGTGATAATACACTTAACGAACTGGAGGAGTATTTCCAGTACCGCGTTGAACTGAGACAAAGCGAATTTGAAGTAGGACAGAACTTCATTACCGACAGTATCGGAGTTACGCCAAGTGGCGGCATCCCCGAGAAATGGTACCTGTTCCGTATCCCTATTGCACAATATGAAAAGAAGGTGGGTAATATCCCCGACTTCAAATCCATCCGTTTCATCCGGATGTTCCTTACCGGGTTTGAGGATTCCGTAGTACTGCGTTTCGCCAAACTGGAACTGGTGCGCAATACATGGCGCAGATTCAGCTTTGAACTGGATACCACCGGTACTTACAAACCCATCCCTACCAATTCACCCACTACTTTCAATCAACTGGCGGTGAACGTGGAGGAGAACAATGCGCGCAGGCCAGTTCCATACCGCACACCACCCAATGTGGAGCGTCAGCAGGCGTTGAGCAATAACAACGTAAATCTCTTGCTCAATGAGCAATCAATGAGTCTGAAGGTTTGTAACCTGAAGCGTCAGGAGTCGAGAGGTGTGTTCAAAACCATGAACCTCGATCTCCGTCAGTACGGCCGCATGCAATTATATATTCACGCGGAGTCTGTGAACTCAAGCGGTGATGTACGCGATAACGAATTATATGGTGTGATCCGCCTTGGCGCCGATCTGATCAACAACTATTATGAGATCAAGATCCCGTTGAAGATGACGCCATGGTTTGCCAATGACCCGGCACTCATCTGGCCGCTGGCGAATGAGCTGGATCTGGCGCTTGACCGCCTCATCAAACTGAAGGTCACCCGTAATAATAATGGACAGGTATCCACTTACTTCAAGGAAACCGATAATGACGGTAAGGAGTATGCGATCTTAGGAAACCCCAACCTGGGTGAGGTACGTATCTTCTTCCTGGGTGTTGAGAACCGCAACAGGGAAGAAGCCTGTACAGAAGTATGGTTCAATGAACTCCGTTTGAGCGACCTGGATGAGAAAGGTGGATGGGCCGCACTCGGCCGCGTGGACATTCAACTGGCCGATCTCGGTACCTTGTACGTGGCAGGTGCCGCACATACTGCCGGCTTCGGTTCACTGGAACAGCGTATCAATGAAAGGTCAAGGGACAACTTTACGCAGTTTGATGTTGCCGCCAACCTGGAGCTGGGCAAGCTGATTCCTGCCAAAGCAGGCATGAGTATTCCATTTTATGCCAGTTATTCAAAATCAGTATCTACACCTGAATATGATCCTTATGATCTGGACGTTAAGCTGAAAGACAAACTGAAGCAGGCGCCCGGTAGTACAAAGGATTCCATCCGTGATGATGCCGTGGATGTGAAAACCATCCGTTCCTTCGCATTCACCAACGTGCGCAAGAACAATACCAGTGGCAAGAAGCAGCAGATCTGGAGCATCGAGAATATCGATCTGAGTTATTCCTATTATAAAGAAGAGCAACACAATCCTTTGATCGAAGGAAATGAACTCACCAGGCAAAGAGCGGCATTGGGGTATAACTATACTTCAACGCCGAGGTTCTGGGAGCCGGCTAAAAAGATGATCAAATCAAAGTCGCCCTGGCTGGCCCTCTTCAAGGATTTCAATATCAACCCGATGCCATCGCTGCTGGGATTCAGGGCCGATGTGAACCGTCAGTTCGGTGCCTTCAGGCCGCGTAATGTGGGTGGACCGAAAGGCGGCCTGCCCGAGACCTACGATAAATTCTTTACGTTCGATCGTTTCTATAATCTCCGCTGGGATCTTACACGTTCTCTGAACATCGATTTCACTGCCGTGAACAAAGCATGGATCGATGAAGACTCCGGCAGGCTGGATGAAAATGAGAAGAAACGGATGTGGGATAATTTCTGGAAGGGTGGCCGTACCATTTCTTACAACCAGCATGCTGAGTTCAGTTATATGGTGCCGATGGCCAAGATCCCTGCATTGAACTGGACCACACTCCGTGCATCCTATGCAGCAGACTTCGACTGGATCGGGGCATCACTGATTGCCCGTGAATTTGGAAATACGCTCAGCAACCAGCAACGTAAGACCCTCACCTTTGAGATGGACTTCACACAACTGTATGGCAGGAGCAGGCTCTTCCGCGCCTTTGAAGACGAAGGAGGCCCACCTGTGCCGAAAGCTCCGAAGAATCCGCAGGATACCGCTAAAAAGAAGCGGGATAAAAATGAGCCACTCATATTGGGGGGCGGCGCCAAATTCGCCGGCAGGTTCCTCACCATGCTCAAACGTGTGAAAGTGGAATATTCCGAAGTGGCTGCAGCCACCATCTATGGGTATACTGACAGTACACGTGCACTCGGCATGAACTTCAAGTCCGGAGCTCCAGGTCTGCCATTCATTTTCGGTAAACAGCCTGATACCACATTCATCAATACGATGGCGCAGAAGGGTTGGCTGACCGCAGACAGCAATTTCAACTTCCAGAACAGGCAGGACTATACGCAGCGATTCAATATCACGGCACAGTTACAACCGATCCGCGACCTGATGATCGATATCACCATCGACAAACAATTTGGTAAGAACTATTCAGAGCTGTATAAAGACACAACAGGAACCGGTCTTCACTTTGCAAGGCTCAACCCGTACAGCGCCGGTAGTTTCCGTGTAACCTATATTTCGTTCCAGACACTCTTCCAGAAAGTTGAACCGAACCAGGTAAGTAATATCTTCCAGAAGTTCCAGGACTATCGTATGATCCTTTCAAAGAGGCTGGCGGAGCAGAACCCATACTGGCAGGCATTGCCCGATAACGAGAAATTCCTGTCCGATGGTTTCTACAAAGGGTACAGCCGTTATGCGCAGGATGTGCTGATCCCGGCTTTCATTGCCGCATACACGGGTAAGAGCCCTGAGAGTGTGCCATTGCTGAAACAGAACAACCCGAATATCCGTTCCAATCCGTTCTCCGGCATTCTGCCGAAGCCGAACTGGAGGATCACTTATACCGGTCTTACGCGTATCAAGGCGCTGGAAAAGATCTTCACCAACGTAACAGTTGCACACGGTTATACCAGCACGTTAGGAATGAACAGTTTCAACTCGGCACTGCTCTACCGCGATGATATGCGTTATGGATTCCCCGGCTTCGTGGATTCATCAGGCAACTATGTGCCTTACTTCCTGGTGCCTAATATCACTATCTCGGAAGAATTTGCACCGCTGATAGACCTGGATATGACATTCACCAACCAACTGACGGCACGCTTCGAATACAAGAAAGCAAGAACGCTGAGTTTAAGCCTGATCGATTACCAGCTGAGTGAAACACGCTCAACAGAATTTACCATCGGGGCAGGTTTCAGAAAGCGGGGGGCTTTCTCCTGGATCAAGTGGAAAGGCAAGCCGCTGGAGAATGATGCCAGCTTCCGGCTTGATATGAGCGTACGTGATGATGTAACGGCCAATAGCCGTCTTGATCAGACGCAGACCCTGCCTACCAACGGCGCCAAGACTATCTTCATCAATCCTTCAATAGATTATGTGATCAGTAATCGCGTAAATGTGAAACTGTATTTTGAGCAAAGAAGGGTAACGCCAAAGATATCATCATCCCCGCCCATCACCAACACAAGGGCAGGTGTACAGATCAGGATCTCACTGGCACAGTAAAAAAAATCCCGGCTCATGGCCGGGATTTTTTTATAAAAGTGGATGATTTATCAGGAGTTTAATTCTTTGCTTCTCCGGGAGGCGCTGTTCGTTTGAACAGCATTACATAGCCGCAAAGCTTCTTCTTTTTCTTATTAACCTGAACAGGTTTGATCATATGCATCTCTGAGAACTGTGGTACAAAATCGAAGTTGATGATATTGCCATCCACATCGCCCCACTTGTTCTGTTTGAATATTACCTGCTTTTCATTGTAATCGTACATCCTTACTTCGTAGAGCCGGGAGGTGGGATCGCCGATAAATACGAACTGGTACCAGCTTCCCTGTGTCATGGGCAGCACGATGGGCATTTCGTATTCGCTTTCCATGGTCATGCTCGCTTCCCGGAGGAGGCTGAACCCACGATCTCCATAATATTTCTTGATACTGTCTATGGCGGTAGTGTAGCCGCTGATATCGCAGCTTTGCTGTCTGATATGGTCCTGCGCATGGCTCGCATTGACCATTAGCGCCAGGGCGGCGCCGGAAATGAATTTCAACAGGGTCTTGAACATACGGTAACGGTTTTTGGACGGAACTTGGATGTGTCAAAAGTAATCAATTCAAAAACTCTGCCAAGCCTTTGTCAACAAAAAACGCATTAAAATAATGGTTATTGCGTATTAACCTTGCTTATAAAAGTATAGGGAATTGGCCTGGGCCGTACAGGTGAGCACCAGGTCATTTATGCAGACATGTTGGGGTAAAGTGGTGGTATAGAACACTACTTCGGCCACATCTTCCGGGCTAAGGGGCTGGAATCCGTCATATACTTTGGAGGCCTGGGATTCATCGCCTTTGAAGCGGACAGTGGAGAATTCCGTTTCGGCGGCGCCGGGGTGGATGGCCGTTACCTTGATCCCGTGGCGGAGCAGATCTATGCGCATGCCTTTGGAAATAGCTTCCACGGCAGACTTGGTGGCGCAGTAAGCGTTTCCTTTTTCATACACTTCTTTGGCGGCGGTGGAACCGATATTGATGATATGCCCTTTAGTGTTTTTTATCAGCAGGGGCAGCACAGCCTTGGTCACATACATGAGTCCTTTCAGGTTGGTGTTGATCATGGTCTCCCAGTCGTCGAGGTTGGCATCATCCACATAATCCCGGCCCAGGGCCAGCCCTGCATTATTGATCAGTACATCTATGTTCTGCCAGGCAGCAGGCAATGTTTCAATGGCTTTGAAAGTAGCGTTGCGGTCCTGCACATCAAAATGCAGGGTGAGGATTTCTGTATTGTGAGCGGCAGATAATTGCTCTTTGATGGCCTGGAGTCTGTCTTTCCTGCGGCCGGTGATGATGAGCCTGTATCCGTTGGCTGCGAACTTAGCTGCAAAAGCCTTTCCGAATCCTGCCGTAGCACCGGTGATCAATACTGTTTTTGCCATGATGTGAATGATTTTGAGGCTGCAATCTAAAGAAAAATATATAAGGATATGCCCAGTCGCTCGCGGGGACGCGAACGACTGGGCACACCTTGATTTTACGGGGCATACGCTGTTTTGAATTTACCGGATCAGCACCGCGGAACCTTTTTTCACTATCCACTGGCCGAGATAATCTTCGGCCTTCACTACCCATACATAAGCGCCGGGGTCCTGCATCTTGCCGGCAATGCGGCCATCCCATCCCATATTCTGCTGTGAGGTCTGGAATACCAGCTGTCCCCAGCGGTTGTATACCTGGAAGTAACTGAGCTTTGAAATACCTGCCAGAATGGGCCTCAATACATTGTTCTGCGAAGCGCCAGGTCTGAATGCATTCGGAACGAACACATCGGGTTTTGTTTTGAATACTTTGATATTGATGGTATCATCAGCATAACAGCCTTCAAAAGTGGAGGCACGCATATAATAAGTGAAGTGCTCGTTCAGCATTGCGGTGGGATTGAATCCACGGGTGGTGCTGAGATAGTTCGGAGGCCACCATTCGATGAATTCAGCACCACTTCCCTGCAACCGGAGCGGCTGGCCGGTTACGATGGTAGTGTCATTGCCGGCAAACGCCATGATCTGCGGCCTTACCGTTACAGTAACGGAGTCGTATCTCGGTTTCGGACAACCGAGAATATCCGTCACCCGCATCACATAGGTAGTGGTTCGCAACGGCCATACAACAGGTGTCAGCGATGTGGGATTATTCATGGTATTGGCAGGACTCCATAGGAGTTTGTTGGCTACCATGGATGCCTGCAGCTGAATGGTATCCTCATAACAGATGATGGCGTCAGGGCCTGCATTGGCAATGGGGTAAGGCACGGTGTGCACATTCAGCAGGTCCGTTTTATTGCACTTGCCTATTTCTGCCAGCAGGGTGAAGGTGGCATTACCGGGCGGACAGACCAATGGGCTTTTGGCATTTGCATCATCAATGGGACTGCCGGCAGGATTACTGCTCCAGGTGAATTTCAGGCCATCTGAAATTGGCCGGAGCCGTATGGTATCCGTGAGACAGATAGTAGTGTCCGGTCCTGCATTGAGGGTTACCACACTGACTGTCCGTACACGCACACTGTCATTATTGATACAGCCATTTTCGTCTAACCGTACCCGGTAGGTAGTGGTAATGGAAGGCCATACCAGCGGAGTTCCTGTATTGGCATTGAGGATATCAGTGGCGGGCGTCCAGCTGAACACACCAAAGCCGCTGGCCTGCAGCTGCAATGTGTCCTGAACTGGACGGTTGCTGCAGATCAGCGTGTCTTTAAAAGCCAGGGTGATGGTAGGCTTGTCTTTAATCTCGATGACATTCTTCTCCAGGGTATCGATACATCCTTTATCGCTTTCTACTATCAGTCTTACCGTTTTGAATCCGGTGGTGGAATATTTCCAGGAAGGATTTCTGATGGTGCTGAAATCCTGCGTGGAGGTTTCATCTCCGAAGTCCCACCGCCATTTATTAACGGTGCCGTACGCGCTGGTGGTACGGTCTGTGAATGCCACGGGATTGAGTATGCAGGATCCCCTGAAATCGAAGGCGGGCGTGAATCCCGGCCATACTTTGGCAATGGTGGTGGTGGAATCGAAACATTGTCCGGCAAGGATCACTTTCAGTTTGATGGTATAATCATTGGGTGCCAGGTAAAGATGCTGCACCATACCATCAGATGTGAATACGGTATCCCGTTTACTGCCATCGCCATAATCCCAGATATACATGGTGCCTGCAGGGTTCACCTGTTCATTGCGGAAGGTCACATTGAAGTCATCGCAGTAGGAGTAATCCGGTTCCAGCCTGGCTCTGAGCGGGATACAGTCAGACACACGGATATGTATTTCTTTATGATGAACGTTGATGAGTACATTGTTGCGGTATTCGGATACGCAGGCTTTCACCACATATTGTCCTTCTGCCGAAGGGGCGATGCCTGAAAGGATACCGGTTTTGGGATCGATGGTGGCATTGAATCCCATGGGGGAGCTGCCGGAATAACTGCCACTGTAATTAAGTGTATTGTAGGGTGGTGCTGCTGCAGGGTTAGGGCTTGGGCAGTTGGGACATACATTGCCCTGGCCACCCCCGGTGTAGGCATCGCAGAGCGAGTACACCAGTGAGTCAGTGAGTTTGCCTACGGAATTGGTATCGGAATCGATGGCTGAAAAATCGAAGGTGAAGTAGGAGCCATAACAGATGGCTACTGCATCGCGGGGATCGAATTTGGGGCTGGAGTTCTTGAATGCGTCAGGCACCAGGGCTACATCATCACCGGGGATCTTAGCCAGGTAGGTCGCTCCATAGGAGTCACTGGGGGCGGCAACGTTCTGGATGCCGGTGATGCGGCAGCAACGCTGGAATGAGATGGTATATCCGCCGGGAATATCGGGCAGGGTAACATTGGTGGTAAAGAAACGGAGGCGGTAACAGACATCATTGGGCGGGTTGGAGATACAGGGGTTGGAAGCAGGATCGTAGCGGATGAAGCTCTCACTGCTCATGGCTGCGATCTCCGTGCCATACAGGCTGTTCCCATAGGTTTGGAAGATGGTGATCGGAACGCTGGTCTCCAGCTGGCCCGGGGCATTCTGATTACAATCGATATAAAGTTTCAGGGTAAGTTCATAGCGGGAAGTACCGGTGACGGTACCCGGTCCGATGTATTTATATGACATCTCCCCACCCCGTATATGCGCAGCATGGAGCGAAGAAAGGGTCAACATGAATAATGCAAGCCAAAGTAGTTTTCTCATCATTTACTACCGTTTTGATTTGGCCGGTTTTATGCCGGTAGCCGTAAATAGAGTACAACAGGTGGGTTGTAGAAGGGATATTGAATTCGGGATGTTGAATATACACAATCCTACGCCCGGATGGCCGGGAATCTGATAAATTTAATACGATATAAATGCGGGGACAGTTGGTAGGAAATTCCCGTTATTTCAGGGGGCCGCGGACCATTGTCTGGCAGGCATCGCAAAAGCGGTACAGGAGCTGGTTTGCGCGTGCTGTTTCTTCCAGCATGCCCATATGGCCGGAATTGTTGAGGATCTCAACAAAAGAAAAAACGGGAAGATAGGTCTGTGGAAGCACCTGGTCCGGCGGGATGGTGGCATCGTGCTGCCCGATCACAAAAAGTACGGGCTGTGTAATGGCCTGAAGGATAGCGGTCCGGTCCGGACGGCGGATCATCGCTTCGTAATAACCGATCAGGCTCTGCGGGTGAAAACCTGCATACCGGTCAGTGACCTGCTGCACCAGTTCCGGGTTGTCCTTACGGGTTAGTTCCGAAAAAAGATTGGGAGTTGCCTGTTCCAGGAATCTGGCAGCGCCATGTTCTTTGATGAATTCAATGCCGCGCCTGCGGATATTTTTCCTTTCTTCACTGTCTGCCAGTGCCGTACTGTGAAAGAGTCCCAGACCAAGCAGTTTTTGCGGAAATTTTTCTGCAAATGCCAGCGAGATATAGCCTCCCATGCTATGCCCGATCAGTATGGCCGCAGGGATCTGTTCTTCTTCGAGTATCTGGTGAATGCCGTCGGCAAATGTTTCCATTGACCAGTGGAAAGAGTCAGCCGTGGAATGGCCGCTGCCGGGAAGATCCGGAACGATGACGGTAAAATGCTGCTGCAGGAATTCCTGTTGTAAAGCCCATCCCTGGCTGTCTTCCGCAAAACCATGCACCAGTATCACGGCAGTGCCCTTACCTGCTTTGCGGTAATACCATTGCTGACCGCTGGTAGTGATGGTTTTTTCGATGAACATACGAACAGTTTTTTATTTGCTTCTGTAAAATGAGCGTACCAGTATCAGGCCCATCAATGGTGCGATGGCCGGATTCAGTTGCTGCGGCAGGAAGAACCAGCAGAGCAGCGCCAGACCGGTAAGCATGCAAACGATGCGGAAATATTTCCGGATCCATTGCTTCTTTGCATTGAATAGCAATGCCGGTGCCACAACCAGGTGTGTAGGAATTGCCCAGAGCAGATTATAGTTGTTCCTGCACACATCATCCACTCGTATGATCCAGAGGGTGAGGAGCAGTACGCCCATCGCGCCCAGCAGGAAGAAGAAAAAGAAGTCAAAGCCTGTCAGGATTTTGTTGGCCCATTCCTTATTCATTACACTGAGCGCCGTGACGGCTATCAGCAGGACTGCGAATGCCATTACCGGGGAAATGGCAGTGCGGGAATCGCCGCTGATGGGGGCGGGGGACAGTATAACACTGGAACTGCTCACAAGCTGCCTTCCATCCATATTGGTTTTATCCATGGCCAACATCAGGTAATCCGGCAGGAACATCGCTCCTTTGTTATCGGCCCTGGCATCGAGGTGGGCTCCCAGCAGAATATCGATACCGAACTTACTCCAGGTCATCCCGGTGGAATCGAGGTATTGATGAATGAGGTTCCGGTAAGTGGTTTCGGGCGTGGGCAGCACCTGACCGTACTGAACGGAATCGCCTGCATATTTCACAATGATATCGCGGGCGCGGGTGGTACAATTGTCTGTATAGAAGTAGTAATAATAATGACGGTTGGCTTCTGTGCTGTTGGTCATCAGTGCATGGATCAGCGCCTGTTTCTGTTGACAGGAGAGATTGAGCACCTGTTCGGTTACGCCTCTGCCTGCGCTCTGGTATTCATAAACAAAATCACTAAAGGGGTATGCCGATAAGGAATACAGCATAAGCCCTTTAGTGAATTTTATAAAGAACTCAGGATCTCTGTCGTCGAAGGTTCCGTAGTTGAAAACATAGTCCAGTGCACGGCTGCTGTCGATCACCCTCACAGCGGTATGTCCGAAAGTGGAATACAATTCCGCACCGGGGCTGCAGGTGAGCAGGCTCACACGCAGGCGGCAATCAGTGGAATCGGTTCCGGTATCTGCTTTCAGGGTTGCGCAAAGCAGGGTTAGCACCAACAGTAGGACCGGCGTTTTTTTCATGAACAGTGTTTTCGGGAATGAGGCTGATTATCTTCTGCTGTAGTTCGGAGCTTCCCTGGTGATCTCGATATCGTGCGCATGACTTTCTTTCATGGCTGCACTTGTTATCTTGATGAACTGGGCTTGTTGGAGTGCCTTGATGTCTTTGGCGCCAACATATCCCATACCTGCACGGAGCCCGCCTACATACTGGTAAACAATTTCACTGAGACTGCCTTTGTAGGCAACACGTCCTTCAATTCCTTCCGGTACAAACTTCTTGATATCATCCTCTACATCCTGGAAGTAGCGGTCGCCACTGCCCTTGCTCATGGCGCTGATAGAGCCCATGCCACGGTATTGTTTGAACTTACGTCCTTCGTAGATGATGGTCTCGCCGGGGCTTTCTTCTGTGCCTGCAAACACACCGCCCATCATTACCAGGTTGGCGCCGGCAGCGAGTGCCTTCACCATATCACCTGTATAACGGATACCACCATCCGCAATCAGCGGAATGCCTTTTTTATGAAGAACGGAAGCTGCTTCCATTACTGCAGTGATCTGGGGAACTCCGGCACCTGCCACAATACGTGTGGTACAGATGGAACCAGGTCCGATACCTACTTTCACACAGTCAGCACCTGCATCGGCCAGAGCCAGTGCACCAGCGGCAGTACCTACGTTACCGGCGATCACCTGGAGCTTCTTGAAATTTTTCTTCAGGAGCTTCAGTGCATCGATCACACCTTTGGAATGACCGTGTGCGCTATCCAGGCAAACCACATCCACACCGATCTGCTGAAGGGCGGAAGCCCTGTCGAGCAGGTCGCCGGTAATGCCGAGGGCAGCACCTGCGAGCAGACGGCCATAGCTGTCTTTCACCGCGTTGGGGTAACTGCTGAGCTGGAGGATATCCCTGTAGGTGATCAGTCCCAGCAGGGTACCGTCTTTACGTACTACAGGGAGCTTTTCTATTTTATGTCCTTTGAGGATCTTTTCCGCTTTTTTGAGGTCGGTGCCTTCGGGAGCAGTGATGAGGTTCTGGCTGGTCATCACTTCGGCTACCTTGCGTTTGTTGTCGGTCTCGAAACGGAGATCGCGGTTGGTAAGGATCCCAACCAGTTTGTTTGCGTTATCGATAATGGGAATTCCACCGATCTTGTTTTCTTTCATCAGGCGGAGGGCATCTCCGATGGTGGCATTCTGGTGAAGGGTGATGGGGTCGATGATCAGACCGCTTTCACTACGCTTCACTTTACGGACCTGCTCTACCTGCTTTTCGATACTCATATTCTTGTGCAGGATACCTATGCCGCCTTCACGGGCCAGTGCGATCGCGAGGTTGGCCTCAGTGACCGTATCCATTGCCGATGACAACATGGGAATATTCAGAACGATACTTTTGGTGAGATTGGTACTGATATTGGTTTCCCTGGGGAGGACCTGGGAATATGCGGGTACCAGTAAAACGTCGTCGAACGTTAAACCATCGCCAAAAAACTTACTCGATTGGGGGGATTTTGTTCCGGGAGCGTTATTTATTCTTGCCATGTGCAAAGGTATGGTAGCAAAACAATATGCTCCAAATGAAATTTTGTTAAACAGTTGAATCCCTTTCCCATAGCGGGTTTTGGCAATTTGTCAGCGGTCTGTCATCACCTGAGGCGGTACATTTTCCCAGGCAGCGCTTCAATCACCTGCTGCAGTTCCAGGTTCAGCAGCGCACCCGCCAGATTTCCCGGCGTAAGGCCGCTCCTGGTGCTGAATTCCTCCATATGCACCGCGTCTTTCAAGCGCATCATGTCTACCAGTGCGGATTCTGCAACACTCAGTTCCGGAAAAAGCCGTGGTTGCAGCACCGGCTTCCTTTCCTGCTCCTGCCAGCCCATCCATTGCAGCAGATCGTCTGCAGACCGCAGCAAAGCTGCCTTATTATCCCTGATCAACTGGTTACACCCCTCGCTGCGGAGGTCAGTCACCCTGCCCGGAACAGCAAACACGTCCCTGTTATACCCATTCGCCAGCTCTGCCGTGATCATACTGCCTCCTTTCACACCCGTTTCTATCACCACCACCGCATCACAACAGCCCGCCACAATCCGATTGCGGGTAGGGAAATGATGCTTGTCAGGCTGCTTTCGGCTGCTGAACTCCGTTAGTAGCCCGCCCTCCTGCATCATTTCTTTTGCCAGCCCCGCATGTTCCTTCGGATAGATAGTGCCCATCCCATGCGCCAGCACCCCAACCGTCGGCAAGCCTGCCGTCATCGCCGCCCTGTGCGCCACCGCATCGATCCCGAAAGCAAGACCACTTAAAATACAAACACCCGGAATAGCTTCTGCCAACTCTTTTATCAGTTCCTCCGTTATTCTCTTTCCATATGCAGAATTCGTTCTGGTGCCCACCACCGCCAGCATCTTCCCTGCATTCAGATCAGCCCCGCCTTTGTAAAACAGCAAAACCGGCGGATCATAACACTGCAGCAATCTCCTCGGATAAGCTTCATCATTTATACTCAGCACCTTCACCTGGTACTTCTGTATAAACCGCAGCTCCTGTTCCTCCTCTGAAAAATCTTTGTATGCCACAATATTCCTGGCACGCAATGCACCAATCCCTTCCACCTTCTCCAGCTGTTTCCCTGAGGCCTTGAAAACAGCTTCTGCGGAACTGAAATGTTTCATCAGTAATCTTGCCTGCCCATCACCAATGAGGGGGATATTGCGGAGTGCAAGCAGATACAGCAGATCATTTTTCATGGAGTGCGTTTTTGTAGGGGAGATATACGTATGTGTTGCACCGTTAGATTCTTTTCATATTGTTGCTGTTGCTGCGGCCAAAGGGTATGAAACGGCGCTGTAAAACATACCCACACCTTTTGGTTGGTTGATGGGCTTTTGAGGGGTATGTTAGGGCGGCGGTGCAGGGCCGGGCGATAGGAACGTATGTTTTGAAGGCGCCTTGTTCATACCCTTTGCGGCAGCCTGGGCACCCGGGAGGTGTAACAGATAGAGGCAACAGCAAACGATATCTGCGCCATGCAGCGTGGTGAAAAATGATAGCTGCATCTCTTGCACTCTGGGGAGGGGCAGGAGGGGAAAGCTTCGGGATGCGAAAGTAAATTGGGCAGGGGCTGCGTGGAGCGGGAGATTAGTATCGGAGATGGATATGCGAAATCTTGTGGAAGGAAAGAGGTGAAAGAGTATTCATGCAGGTTGTGGCACGTTGATGGTGCCAGAGCCGTGGATGGGTATGAAAATCCGGTCTTCAAAACCAAGGCGCAAAAGACGAACAGAATTACATAAGCTTAATCTCTCCAGACAAAAGCAAAATAGTACCCCAAAAATGTGCGGTTTGTTTTGCAACCGGAATTTTTATGCCCTCCACGGCAAAAGCCGATAAAGCAAAATCTACTGACTGATTACTTTAAGCTCTGTTCTCCGGTTTTTTGCGCGGCCTTCTTCTGAATCGTTATCCGCTACGGGCTGGGAAGCTCCGAAACCTTTGAAACTCAGCCGGGCTGCTTCAATGCCGTGGTCAACAAGATATTTTACTACGGCGCGCGCACGGTTGTTGGAGAGCAACAGGTTGTCCTGTTCCCTGCCGACATTATCCGTGTGGCCGCTGAGCTGGATGCGCACGGTCGGGTTGTCGCGGAGGAGGACCACCAGGTTGTCGAGCTCTGAAGTTGATTCAGGCTTGAGATCGAATTTATTTACATCGAAGAAGATATTGCGCAGCACGATGGTGGCATTCGCCTCGATCGGCTGCAGAGGGATATCGATGTTGAAGATGGAATCGGACTGCTGGCTGAGTGCAAAGTTCTCTGAGAAGAAGAGATATCCCTTCCGGTTCACGTTGAAGGCATAGTCCTTGCCTACGGGCAGCGTCACCAGGTAGTTGCCGGTCTCGTCGGTCTGCACTTTGCTGAGCACTTCCTGGCTGCTGAGGTCTGTAAGCTCAACAGCGGAGGGTAGTCCCTTGCCGGTCTTCTTGTCGTACACCTTGCCTTTGACCCAGAGTGTGCGCGCAGGACGGATATCGCTGCGGAGCTCGAAGGTGTAGAGGTCGAGGCCGCCGCGACTGTCGCTTCGGTCGCTGGCATACCAGGCGGTTTTACCATCGGCGGATACTACCAGGCTGCCTTCATTCTCGATGGTGTTGATGGGATAGCCGAGATTCACCGGCTTGGTCCATTTGCCGCCGGGTTGTTTGCGGGATACAAAGAGGTCGTCGCCGCCATAACCCAGATGCCCATTCGAAGTGAAATAAAAGGTCTGGTTATCGGCGTGGATAAACGGACAACTTTCTTCACCCAGTGTATTGATCTCCGGGCCCAGGTTTTCGGGCTCGCCCCATCTTCCGTTGGGAAGCAGGCGGCTTACATAAATATCGCTGCCGCCGAAACCACCGGGGCGGTTGCTGGCGAAGTACAACTCTTTTTTATCGGGTGATAATGAGGGGGCGGATTCCCAGGCTTCTGTGTTGATGCGGTTGCCAAGGCTTTCAGGCTCACTCCATCCGCCGGGCGTGAGATAGGAAATGTAGAGGTCGCAGCTGCCCGCGCCTCCGGGGAAATTACAACCCGTGAAGATCAGCCACTGGCCGTCTTGCGAAATATTCTGCGCGCCTTCATTGCTCTGGGTATTGATATTGCCGGTGAGCGGTTGAGCCGCATGCCAGCCTTTTCCATTGCGGCTGGCGCCGTAGAAGTCTTCATTGATGCCATTCACCCGGCGGGTAAAGATGAGTTCTTTGCCGTCGATAGTGATGGTGGGATAGTATTCAGAGTTTTTGGAATTGATACTGTCGCCCAGGTTGGTGGGTTCAAAACGATAGGAACCGAGTGGCTTCTGCTGTGCATAGCGGATGGCGAACTGGTAGCTCTTTCTCCTGTATTCGCCTACCATGCGGCTCTGGTCGTTGAGGTTGGGAATGCTGATGAAATCCCCGATGGCCTGCAGTGCTTTTTCGAAATCGCCTTTGCCGGCCAGGTTGATGGAGTAGGGAAGATTATAGTCGCGGAAATAAATACTGTCGATGGACTTTGCTTTCTCATAGGCTGTGATGGCTTTCTGGTACTGTTTCATTTCGCCGTGAAGGCCACCGATGGACAGCCAGGCGTCCAGGAAACCGGGCTCTTTACTGACAGCGTTCTCCAGTATTCTAAGGGCTTCCGGAAAATTGCCGTCCTGGGCAATGGAGATGGCCTGTTCGTACAGGGCTGCCACTTTTTTATTGATCTTTTCCGGATCGTATTGTGCAAAGCTGATCTGGCCGGTGAATACGGAGGCTACGATTATGGTACAGAATAACTTGAAACCCATGACAACAGTTTTTAATGTCAGCGCGCACCGGAAAGATAATACCCAAAAATTAAAAACGTATGTGTATGCCGTTTATTCTCTTGTAGAATAATAACTATGCCAGTTTAGGGCACATGGATATATTTATGGAGCTGGAGCGAAAACTCCCATTGCGGGTTGTCCTTGATGTAATCGATGATGAGGGGGGTAACCTGGCCGGATTTGCTCCATTCAGGCTGCAGGAAGAGCTTGCAGTTGGGCGATACTTCGGCGGCAAACTTTTCGGCCCACTGGAAATCTGTTTTGTTATAGATCACCACTTTGAGTTCGTTGGCCAGTGGCAGGATCTCCGGGAGGGGTGCTTTGAATTTTTTGGGCGAAAGGCAGATCCAGTCCCATTTACCACTCACAGGATGGGCGCCGGAGGTTTCGATATGCGTTTGAAAGCCTGCCTCGTGCAGGGCACCGGTGAGCGGGGTGCAATCGTGCATCAGCGGTTCGCCGCCGGTGATGATGGCAATACGGCCGGGATATTGTGCCGCGCCGGCCACAATGGTGCCGATATCATGCAGCGGATGTTTTGCCGCGTCCCAGCTATCCTTCACATCACACCATACACAGCCCACATCACAACCGCCGAGGCGGATGAAGTAAGCGGCCCTTCCCTGATGATAACCTTCACCCTGAATGGTGTAGAAGGATTCCATTACAGGAAGCTGAGTGGTAACGATTTCTGACATGATGCAAAGGTAGGATAATGATGAACAATGCTAGTTCCTTTCCATGCAGGCCCTGTAGGTATTGGCCATCAGCGCAGCGATGGTCATCGGTCCTACGCCACCCGGTACAGGAGTGATATAACTGCATTTGGGGGAAACATTGGTAAAGTCAACATCTCCTTTGATGGAATAGCCTCTTTTTTTAGTGGCGTCTGCTACACGGGTGATACCCACGTCTATCACCACGGCGCCTTCTTTTACCATGTCTGCCGTTACAAACTCGGGCCTGCCCAGGGCAGCCACAATGATATCGGCCTGGAGGCAGATCTCTTTAAGGTTCTTTGTTTGAGAATGGCAAACGGTAACCGTGCAGTTACCGGGATTGGTATTGGCGCTGAGCAGGATGCTCATGGGGCGGCCTACAATATTACTGCGGCCGATCACCACGGCATGTTTGCCTTTGGTTTCGATCTTATAATGTTCCAGCATCAGCATAATGCCGTGCGGAGTAGCGGAAACAAATGTAGGAAGCCCCTGTACCAGCTTTCCGGCACTTACGGGATGGAAACCGTCCACATCCTTGGAAGGATCGATGGTTTCGATCACTTTGGCTTCGGAAATATGTTTTGGGAGCGGGAGTTGTACCAGGATGCCGTCAACATCAGGGTCGTTGTTCAGGTCTTCAATGGCCTGCAGCAACTTGAATTCACTGATATCTTCAGGGAGGCGGAGGAGGGTTGATTTATAACCGATCTCTTCGCAGGTCCTTACTTTGGAACCAACATAGGTTTCGCTGGCGCCATTGCTTCCAACCAGCACAGCGGCGAGGTGCGGAACCTTCTTGCCTGCTGCGGTCAATTGTCCAACTTTCACCTTCAATTCATCTTTGGTGGCCTGCGATACAACTTGTCCGTCTAAAATTTCCATGGCGCAAAGGTAACTGAAGAATTTTAATGAAACGAATAGTAAAACTTTCCTCGTTTTTTGTTTCCATGGAAAATCTACTATTTGAAAACAATCCTCTGGGGCCTGTTTTGCGCGCTGGGAGCGCGCGCTGTAGCCCAAATCACACAATCGCCAGCCCTGCTTCCACTCCATGCAGCGGCTTATAATCAAACGTTTGCTGATATTTTTTCATCGAGAATTAACCCCGCCCTGCTGGGAAGCATCAGGGATTTTGAGGCAGGAGCCTGGGTAGAAAAGAAATACCTCCTGCCAGGATTGCAGCAGTACCAGCTGGTGGCAGGCGCACCCGCCGCAGGCAGTGGCTGGGCTGTTTCGATGGATTATGCCGGCATCAGTCATTACCGCAACTGGGAAACCAGTCTGGGTTATGGCAAAAAACTGGGTAGATGGAGTATTGGGGCAACTTTCAATTACACGGCGCAATCGGCCAGTGGGTATGGTAACCAGTGGCAGGTCTCCGGCAATATCGGACTGCTCTGGCAGCTAAGTCCGGCCATCACAACGGGTATGCAACTCTATCGCCTGGGCGGCGATATGTTTTCCAATGCCCCTGGCCTGCGGCCTGCTTACGGTTATGCGGCAGGGTTAGGATGGCTGGTAGCAGAAGGCATCCTGCTGGAGGCAACGCTTATGGGCAATGAAAATCAGCGGGCTGCCATACAAACCGGCATTCACTGCAAGGCAGGGGAGCGGCTGATGGCCAGTTGTTTCCTGGACCTGGCTGAGTCCCGGCCATCGATGCGGGTGAAATGGTTATGCGGCCTGATACAGTTAGGCGTTACCGGTAGTTATCATGCCATACTGGGATTTTCGCCCGGTGTGCTGCTGATCGTTTCAGGCGCTGAAAAAGGAGGGTTATGAGAACGATGATGGTGCTTTTTATGATGATCGCACAAACGCTGTTTGTGTACGCCCAGGAAGAAGAAACGATGCAGGAACTGCAGCTGGAACAACTGAAGGCAAGAGAAGAAAACATGACCGAAGATGACGGACAGTGGCAATTGTATGAACACCGCCGCCATCATCCTCTCCGGCTCAATATGGCCACTGCCGATGATCTGCAGGAACTTCAACTGTTGCAACCCTGGCAGATCAGAAATTTCCTGCTCTACCGGCAAACTTTCGGCAGGTTGCTGAGCATTTATGAATTACAGGCAATTCCCGGCTGGGACGTGGAAACCATTCAAAGGATCCAGCCCTTTGTAAGCATCCGAGAATCGGAAGCAGGCGACCTGCCTTTCCTGAAAAGGTTCAGGGAAGGGGAGGGAAGTCTGTTGCTGAGGACTGGAAAGTGGTTCGCTGCAGGAGGACCGTCTTCGTATGTACGGTATCGTTATAAATGCGGGCGGCAGTTGCAATGGGGCATCACTGCTGATAAAGATGCCGGAGAATCCTTTTTCAAGGGTGTGCAACAGCAGGGATTCGATTTTTATTCCGCCCATCTTTTTGCCAGAAGGGTGGGGCCTTTGCAGGTGCTGGCCCTGGGGGATTTCCAGGTGAACATGGGGCAGGGACTGATACAATGGCAGGGGATGAATTATGCGTTCAGTGCAGTGCTGGGCGCCAAAAAACAAGGCGAAGTATTGCAGCCATACAGTTCGGCAGGGGAGTTCAACTTCCATCGTGGGATTGGCGTTACTATGGGTACCGGAAAATTACAGGTGACTGCATTCATATCGTACCGTAAATTATCAGCACACCTGCAAAACGATAGTGCGGGCCGGTACTTCACTAATTTCATTACCAGTGGTTATCATCGCACTTTGTCTGAGCAGGAAGCAAAGCATACTGTTAAATTGCTCACCACAGGCGCAAGCCTGCGGTGGAGGCATCGCAGCCTGCAGCTGGGACTGAATGCTGTTGAGTACCGGTCATCCATTGCATTCCGGCCGCCGCCTGCGGTGTACAGGTTGTTTGCTATCAGTGGTAAGCAATGGGGCAATGCAAGCGCGGATTATGCCTTCACCATCCGCAACCTTCATTTGTTCGGTGAGTTTGCCATCGATCAGCGTGCACAGACAGCAGGCACAGCCGGCATGCTTTGCAGTCTGTTGCCGGCCTTGCAACTGGCTGTCAGCTATCGCTATTTCAGTAAACAATACCAGAGCCTGTTCAGCAGCGCGGTTTCGCAGGGTGCTGCGCCTTCCAATGAAGAAGGTATTGCTTTGCGGCTCGACTGGCAGTTGAACCGTTGCTGGAAGCTGCAGGCGCAGACGGATATCTTCCGTTTTCCCTGGCTTCGTTACCGGGTGGATGCGCCTGCTAACGGGTATGAGCACCTGCTATTGATGACCTGGCAACCTTCCAGAAAGATCAGCTGGCAGTTCCGTTACCAGTATGCATTGAAACCATTGAACGGGGCTGATACATTTGCCGTGAAATATCCGGGCTGGCAGCAGCGCAGGCAATGGCGGGTGCAATGGAGCTGGGAGATGGGCCCCCGCTTTACCATCAGGCAGCGGACGGATTTTCTGCTTGCAGGTATAAAAGGCGTACCGGAAGAAAGCGGGGTGAGCCTATGGCTGGATGCCAGCTTCAAAGCCAGCAGGCGATGGCAGCTCAATGCAAGGCTGCATATCTATGAAACAGGCAGTTATCTGAGCAGGGTCTACAGTTATGAGCGGGACGTTTTATACAGTTATTCCATGCCTGCTTTTGCCGGGAATGCCATCCGTTCGTATGTGCTTACACGTTATAAACTGGCAAATAAACCAGGAAGGTGGAGTGCTGAATTATGGTTGAAATATGCCATCGCTGTACGTCCTTCCGGGCTGCCAGTACCTGCTGAAGAAGGGGAGGAAATTCCTCAAACGGATCTGCGTGTGCAATTGATGTTCGGGCTGCGCTGATGGTGGTGGAAAGAGGCTGCATAAAACCGCAAGTGCTAATCTGCTATGTATCACCAATTTACTGAAAAGCAGCAGGGGACTGAATTGTGGCTGCCCGAAATGCTGGGTTCTTTTTAAAAACATTTTGATTTTTTGGCAGCATTTTCAAAATTCCTGTTGTCTACATTTTAATCCGCCTCCCTGTTTTAACATTTTTTTGGGAAGATTTAAATCTTCCTATATTTACGTAGTTCAAAATTAAACTCACTAGTCACATGAGAAAAATTCTTTCACTGCTCGCAGTGCTGATACTCTATTGCGTATCGGTAACTGCCCAAAGCCGGTTTATCACCGGCCAGGTCCGGGACAATCAGGGAGAACCGGTACCTTTCACTTCAGTAACTCACAAAAGCACCGGAAAAGGCGTTACCTCGGACGTCAACGGAAATTTCAGAATCTCAGCTGCCACCGGCGATGTACTTGTCTTCACAGCGGTGGGAACCCAATCTTCAGAAGTAACAGTTGGTACCAGCGACGTGCTGTCTGTTACCCTTGTTAAAACCGGTAACCTCCAGGAAGTGGTGGTAACGGCATTGGGTGTACGCCGTCAGGCTAAAGAACTGGGATATGCAACTGCGCGTGTGCGTAACAGTGAGATCAACCAGGCAAAAACGGTGAACCTTCAGAACGGCCTGACCGGAAAGGTTTCCGGTTTGAGCATCACCACCGTCAACAGTGGTGTGTTTGAAGAAACCAAGATCAACCTGCGCGGCCTCCGTTCCCTCACGGGCAATAACCAGCCCCTGCTGGTAGTTGACAATATTCCTATTTCTCTCGGTTTCATCTCTGTGCTGAACCCGAACGATGTGGAAGACGTGAACGTACTCAAAGGCGCATCCGCTGCGGCTCTTTACGGACCGGACGGTGTGAACGGTGTGATCCTCGTTACCACCAAGAGGGGCTCTACAGGAAAGCCCTACTTTGTGGTAGGCCAGTCCGTTCAGCTTGCCCGCGTGAGCTTCCTGCCTAAAATGCAATCACGTTTTGGCGGAGGAACCAGTGAAGATGCACTGGGCCGCCCATTGTATGATCCCATCGAGAACCAGCAGTTTGGCCCGGAGTTCAATGGAGAAATGATTGATCTCGGTCCGGAACTGGAAGACGGCGATGTTCAGCGCGTGCGCTACAGTCCACTGAAGAATGAAAAGAAAAAATTCTGGAACAATGGTCTTACGCTGCAGACCGATGTGGCCTATGCCGCAAAAGACTTCTACATGTCTGCCCAGCTCGCCGACCTGAAAGGCCTGATGCCTAAAGACGTGAACAAAAGGAACTCTATCCGCATCAACACCAGCCGTGAATACGGAAAGTTCAAAGCCACCCTCAACCTGAACTATGTTCAGAGCAATTATGACATCGTGAACAATGCTGCTTATGCAGCCCGCTTTGCCAGCAGCTACAATGGCAGCGTATACTTCACGGTGCTCAATACGCCCATGCATGTGCCCCTCACCAGTTACAAGGATATCCGCAACAACAAGTATGCGCAGTATTCCAATTACTACAACGAGTACTTTGTGAACCCGTACTGGGCCATTGAAGCGCATCGCTCCAAAGGAAGAACGGATAACCTGCTTGGCGGCCTGGAGCTCAACTATGATCTGTTCGATTGGTTGCAGGCTACTTACCGCATCGGTACTTCCTTTACCTACGGCACTTTCAAGAATGAGAACGCACCTATTGAGACCACTCAGTTTGCGCAGGACCACCGTGGCCAGCAGTTTGATGCGGCACCAGGAAGCGTAGCCGATGGCAGCGATTTCAATAACCGGATCACACATGAATTCTTCCTCAATGGAAGAAAAGAATTGCCCGGCGATTTTGCTGTTACTTATATAGCGGGTGGCCGTTACCGTGAGAACAGAGCAAAAAATATCAATACTACCGGTAATAACCTGGTGGTTCCTTATCTCTTCAACCTCAGCAACCGCTCCGGCGAAGCCGTAGGAACGGAGAGCAATATCAAGAACCGTCTGGTATCGGTATTCGGACAGGTAAGTCTGAATTACAAGGGTTGGGCCAACCTGGAATTCTCAGCAGCCAATGACTGGGACAGCCGGCTCAATATCGATAACAACTCCTATTTCTATCCAAGCGTAAGTGCTTCGGTATTGCTCACCGACGCCATTCCTGCGCTGGGCGAAAGCAAATTCCTGTCTTATGCAAAACTGCGTGGCTCCTGGTCCAAATCTGCCAACGTGAATCTTGGAACTTATGCACTGGAAGCCACTTACAGCCAGACGGGCGGTTTCCCATACGGTGGCCTCGGTGGTTTCAGTGCAGACAATGGCGTAACCAATCCGAACATCCAGCCTGAAAAAGTGAATTCAAAGGAAGTGGGCGTGGAACTAGGCTTCATGAACAATCGCTTCAACCTGGACGCTACTTACTACCATCAGAAAAATACAGACCAGATCCTGGATGTACAACAGTCATCCGCCACAGGATATACGCTGTACCGTACCAATACGGCCGACTTTGAGAACTATGGTGTGGAGATCGATCTGAACCTGACGCCGCTTGTGAAGATCGGGCAGGGAAGGATCAACTTCAGTATCAATGCCACTTACAACGACAACAAGGTGACTTCTCTTTTTCCGGGTATCAATGAACTGGCCATCGGCGGTACCAACCTGTTCACGCAGATCGCTGCCAGCTCTCCTGACGCCTTCAACTATGCCATTGTTGGCAAGCCTGCCTTTGTGTTCAAGCTCAGTGATTATGCGCGTGATGCGCAGGGCAGGGTGATCGTTGACAGGGTAACCGGTGATCCTATGCTGGAAGACAGCCTGGTGACCCGTGGCAGGTCCATGCCACTCTGGACACTCGGTTTCAACCCAAGCTTCAGCTGGAAAGGGCTTACTTTCTCCATGACATGGGATTACAAGGGAGGTCACTATGCATACCATGGCATCGGTTCCGATATGGACTTCACTGGCATCTCACAGCGCAGTGCGCAGTTCGGCCGTCAGCGTTTCGTATTTCCAAACTCCGTGTATGATGATGGTACAGGAAAGTATGTGGAGAACACCAATCTTACCACATCCAGCGGCAACAGAAGCTTCTGGGCTGTGGGTGCCACCAATACTTCCATAGCTACCAACTACTTCTCCAGCGCTGCTTACTGGAAGCTGCGTGAAGTAGCTATCTCCTATGTGCTGCCGTTCAAATTCATCGGCGAATCACAGGTGATCAAGAAGGCGGTGATCGGGTTCACAGGAAGGAACCTCTTTGCGTTCATTCCAAAATCCAACCAGTGGACGGATCCCGAGTTCAACTATACAGCCGCTGGTAATACATTCGGCTTGAACAACGTATTCTCAACGCCTCCTGCCAGAACATTCGGTGGATACATTACACTGACCTTCTAAATTTTATTACAATGAAACATTCAATGTATAAATGGATACTGCCGGTTGTGATGCTGTCCGCAGGAATAGCGGGTTGCAAAAAGCAGCTGGATATCAACAAGAATCCGAACAACGTTACGGAATCGAATATCACGGCAGAGCTCATCCTGCCAAATGCACTCAGCAATACAGGTGCTCAGACTGCGCTGGCTTATGGCTGGCTGGCCAACTGGATGGGTTACTGGTCGCCGTCAGGTTCCTATAACCCCAATACGGAAGAGAGCACTTACAATATCACCAGCTCTTTCCAGGAAACAAAATGGGCCAATATTTACAACGCGCTCTTTGACCTGGATGTGGCGGAAACAAAAGCAAAGGCAAAAGGACAGGACTATATGCGTGCCATGGCCATGATAGCAAAGGCGCACCTGTTCCAGAACCTGGTGGACCTCTATGGAAATATCCCCTACTCACAGGCATTCAAGCCATTTGAGTTTCCCACGCCCGTGTATGACAAAGGAGAAGATGTGTATGCAAGCCTGCAGCTGAAACTGGATACTGCCATTACGCTGATGGAAAATGCGTCTGTTACATCGGTGGATGAGAGGGTGGATATCATTTATCACGGTGATGCAGAACTCTGGACAAAATTTGCCAATACCATCAAGCTTCGTATGCTCATCCGCAATTCCATCACAGTTCCCAATCCTGCAGCAGAACTGGCCAAGATCACAGCCCATGGTGGCGTACTCTCATTTGGTGAAAGTGCAGCGGCCAATCCGGGTTATGTGAATGACGCCAATAAGCAGAGCCCTTTCTATGGCGCTTATGGTCTTACTCCATCCGGCAACCAGGCCAATGAGTATTTCCGCGCCAATGCTTATATCGTTACGCAGCTGAGGAACGGGGCAGATCCCAGGCTGGAATATTTCTTCAAACCAGCCGCTACGCCGCTGAACCCTGCCGTGCCTTATGTAGGCACGGTGTACGGAAGGGACCCGGATGTGAATTTCAATGGCGACCGTACTTCCAATATAGGAGAGGGACTGGTGAAAGGATTTGACCAGGACCAGTGGATCATCACTTCCGTGGAGAGTATGTTCCTGGAAGCAGAAGCTGTTGCCCGTGGCTGGCTGCCCGGTGATGCGCAGGAGGCATATGAAAATGCCGTGTATGAATCATTCGAGTGGCTGGGTGTAGAAAATGCAGAGGATGAGGCAACGGCCTACCTGGAAACATCCGGCGCTGACTGGGCCAATTCAGGCGGCTCTGTAGACGCTAAAGTGAAGTTCATTGTGAAGCAGAAATACCTGGCGCTCATCGGCATCAATCCGCTGGAAGCATGGAATGATTACAGGAGGCTGGGAGTCCCCGCCGATGTTCCGCTTTCCGTGAACCAGGCCAGGGGATCGAGAGTGATACCGCTCAGGCTGATCTATCCGTCTGCGGAATATGCTGTGAACAGCGCCAATGTTCAGGCACAGGGAAATATCACCCCCAACACGCCTGTGTTCTGGGATAAATAATCATGTAAAAAACTTTCTGATATGAATGCACAACATAAACTCCTTGCTTTTTCCTGTGCGGGCCTGCTGCTGATAGCGGCAACGGGTTGCCTGAAAGACAAGGCTTATGACGATCATATGGCCAATGTAGTGATCGATAAGAACAGCAAAGTGGTGGAAGTGATGGGGCCGATCATCGGATCCTACGGCCAGGTACTGAATTTCAGTAATGGCGATACCACTTTTAAAATGATAACGGTGAACCTGGCTTCAGAGCAGCCGGCTCCGGAAGACATCCAGGTAACGCTTGTGGTGGACCCCGCAGTGATCACCGAGTTCAACAACCGTACTGATGGCAGCCTGGCGCCATTGCCGGCGGCCAATTATGCTTTTCAGACATTACAGATCACCATTCCCAAGGGCAGCAGGGAAGCGGAGCTGAATGGAACTATCAGGAACCCGGCATTCCTGGAAACAGGAAAGTTTGCGCTGGGACTGAGGATCGCCTCCACTTCTCCCAATTATCCCATCAGTGGTAACTATGGCAAACAGGTAGTGGAGCTCAGGGTAAAAAACAAGTACCATGGGCTGTACCAGGCTACCGGTAAATTCATTCACCCTACGGCAGGTACCAGGGATATAGATGAAGAGAAGGAGCTGGTGACCGTGGAACCCAATTCCGTGCAGGCCAACCTGGGAGATCTGGGTGGATCGGGTTACCAGATGATACTTACCATCAATGCTGACAATACCGTGTCTATTGCCAAGTTCGGCGCCACTCCCAATATAGATTATCAGGGGCCGAACACCTATGACCCTGCCACGCAGACATTCACCCTGAACTATTCCTACAATGGGGCAGGGGGACCGCGGATCATCAGGGAGCAGATAAAAAAGAAATAAACCTTGCAACCAGCACCCAGGGGCGGCATCTGATGATGACCGCCCCTCATTTTATGCCTGCTACATGTTATCTTCGCAGCAATACATCATATATGCAAGACCAACAGGAGCAAAATAATCAACTGAATATCGAGATCTCAGAAGAAGTAGCTGAAGGGCAGTACGCGAACCTTGTGATCATTACCCATTCACATGCGGAGTTTGTTGTTGACTTCGTGAATGTGATGCCCGGTACCCCAAAGAGCAAGGTGAAGAGCAGGGTGATCCTGACACCCCAGCATGCCAAACGTTTCATGAAGGCACTCACGGAGAACATCAACCGGTTTGAGAGCATCAATGGCAAGATCCAGGACCTGGAAGAATCCCAGATCCCGATGAATTTTGGTGGTCCTTCTGCACAGGCTTAAGTAATCAGAGTAAACCTTTGTCTGCAAAACTGAAATAATCGTGCTCTGCTATGATAAGGTGGTCCAGTACTTCCATATCGAGGAGCCGTGCTGCATCGCTGATACGTGAGGTAATGGATTTATCTGCAGCGCTCGGCTGCAGGTTGCCGGATGGGTGATTGTGGAAGAGGATCATTTTTACAGTGTCTGTTTCCAGTGCTTTTTTCAAAACTACCCGTACATCTACGGTGGTGGAAGTGATACCTCCCTGGTGAAGAAGGTAGCATTTTGCATCGTTTGCATGGTTCAGATAAATCACTCCGAATATTTCCTGCGAATGATGGCCCAAATGGGTTTTCAGGTAATTGGCTGCTTCCCGGCTGGCATTGATGAGAGACAATCGTTTGGGAAGGGAGGCCTGACGACGCCTTCCCAGTTCAAGGCAGGCGGCTATGGCAGTGGCTTTGGCCTTGCCGATCCCTTTTATCAGCATGAGCTCATCAACTGATTTGCGGGAAAGTTCCACAAGATCATTATTGGTGAGATTGAGTACTTCACGCGCAAGATCAACCGCAGATTTATCACGGGTGCCTTTATTGAAAAGTATAGCCAGCAGTTCAGCATTAGATAGTGCACTGGGAGTTTTACCAAGTAGTTTTTCCCTGGGCCGGTCATCCTCGGGCCAGTCTTTAATAGCGTATTTTTTCTCTTGCATAAGCCACAAAGGGCATTTAATTTTACCCCATACATTATATAACCACCGGGAATAATAATTGTACTATGCCCGCGTTATAATGTTAAGGAAAATCCAATACTTTTTCAGAAGCCCTAAAATCGACTATCCATGAAGCGAAAAACTACCCTCTCAGCCATCGGTGGCTATCAACCGTTCTTATTCTGCGCAGGTATGTACTTCGTTGCGCTGTTCTTCTCCATCTTTATCTGTTCTGCCATCTTTCATGCTGCCAATCCAAGGAAATCAATGGCAGAAAAGAAAGCGCCTGTTGAAAGATCAATAGCGGGCAGCAGCCAGGTTTTGCTCACAGTTACTGGTAAATAAAGCACATAAATAATCAATAACCGGTCTGAAACACGGCCGGCTTTTTTTATATTCGTCCGTTCTCCTGCGGCGGCATGCCGCTTGTCCGTACCCTTGTTTTTTGTTCCTCCGTCAAAAATTATTATTGACCGGATTACCCCTAATCCCCTTCCTTCGCTTTATCTTCGCCGCACATTTTTAATGTTGGTATGGAAACAACTGTCAAGATCTTTTCCGGCACCGGGTCTCAGTACCTCGCCGAAAAAATAGCACAGCAATATGGCACCACGCTGGGAAAAATCACTATTTCCAAGTTCAGCGATGGCGAAATTCAACCTGTTTTCCAGGAAAGTATCAGAGGCGACATGGTTTTCCTGGTGCAGTCCACTTTTGCTCCCGCAGAGAATATCCTCGAGATCCTGCTCATGATCGATGCAGCCAGAAGGGCATCCGCCTACAAAGTGGTAGTGGTGATACCTTATTACGGGTATGCCCGCCAGGACAGGAAGGACAAGCCCCGGGTAGCCATCGGATCCAAGCTGATTGCCAATATGTTAGTAGCCGCTGGCGCTGACAGGGTGATTACCATGGACCTCCATGCTCCCCAGATTCAGGGCTATTTCGACATTCCGGTGGATCACCTGGACAGTTCTGCCATATTTATTCCTTACATTCAGCAACTTCAGCTGGAAAATCTTACCTTTGCGGCCCCTGACGTAGGCAGCGCCAACAGGATCCGTGAGATTGCCACCTACTTCAATGCAGATATGGTGATCTGCGATAAGCACCGGAAACGGGCCAACGAGATCGCCAGCATGGTTGTGATCGGTGATGTTACAGACAGGGACGTAGTTCTTATAGATGATATCTGTGATACGGGCGGTACCCTTGCCAAGTCAGCAGGATTGCTGCTGGAGAAAGGAGCCAGGAGTGTAAGGGCACTCTGTACACACCCGGTACTGAGCGGCAACGCCTACTCAAATATCGAGAACAGTGTACTGGAGGAACTGGTGGTTTGTGATACCATTCCCCTGAAGCAGAAGATATCAAAGATAAAAGTGCTGAGCGTGGCAGAACTGTTTGCAGTGGCCATCCGCAACGCATACGAGAACAGGAGCATCACCGGCCTGTTCATCCACAGCCAGCTGAGGAACAAATAAGGTGACAGCACTTTGTGTTCAATTTAAACAAACATATAAAAATGAAAGCAATTACAATCGAAGGACAACTGAGGACCGAAACCGGGAAAAAAGCCACCCGCCAACTTCGCTCTCAGGGTCAGGTGCCTGGTGTAATTTATGGCGGTGCATCGGAAGTTAGTTTTTCAGCTCCAGTGCTGGCTTTTAAACCGCTTGTTTACACTCCGGAGTTTCAGGTAGCAGAAATCAAAGTTGACGGAAAAACTTACAGGACCATCCTGAAAGATATCCAGTTCAATAAGGTAACTGATGAACTGAACCATATCGACTTCCTGGAACTGGTAGAAGACAAAGCTATCGTAGCTACGCTTCCGCTGAAGTTCGTGGGTACTTCTGCTGGTGTTAAAGCCGGTGGTAAACTGATCACAAAGATCAAATCACTGAAGGTAAAAACTCTTCCAAAATATCTGAAAGAGAATATCGAAGTTGACCTGACAGGTCTGGAACTGAACGGAAACATCCGTGTAGAAGACGTGAAGCTTGATAACTACGAGATCCTGAACTCTCCACGTATCCCCATCGCTTCTGTAGTGATGACCCGTCAGCTGAAACAGGAAGAAGCTGCTGCACCTGCTAAAGGTGGCGCTGCTAAACCTGCTGCAAAGAAATAAGTCCAGTTAAAAAAGCATTGAAATAAAATCCAAGCCCGGAAACCTTGCCGGGCTTGTTTTTATTTCAGGTGAGATTTCCTGTTACTGAAAAGTTCCGCTCCAGAAACCACTAATCGTTCCCGCATAACCTTTACACAGATCTCAGTAACAGGAACGGATTAAAAGATTCTAGTATGTCAAAATTCCTTATCGTAGGTTTAGGCAATATTGGCATCGAATACGCCGGAACCCGCCACAATATTGGTTTTGATGTGGCTGACGCACTTGCCGTCAAGCATAGTGTTCCATTCCGGTCAGACAGGCTTGCAGACCTGGCTGAACTGAAATATCGCGGAAAACAGTTGATAATTATCAAGCCAACCACTTATATGAACCTGAGTGGGAAAGCTGTTAAATATTGGCTCGACAAAGAAAAGATCGCCCCTTCGAATATGATCGTCATCGTAGATGAGCTCGCAATACCACTGTCGAAACTTCGACTGAGACTTTCGGGTAGCGATGGAGGTCATAACGGCTTGAAGAGCATTCAGGCGATACTTGGAACCGATCAGTATCCCAGACTACGGTTTGGCATCGGTAACAATTATCCCAAAGGAATGCAGGCAGAATATGTGTTGGGGAAATGGTGGAAAGAGGAAATTCCTGTTGTGATGCAGAAGATACAGAAGAGCGTCGAAGCTATCGAAAGCATTGTCCACATTGGGATTGAACGCACCATGAATGAGGTTAATAAATTGGAGTTTCCACTATGATTTGTTAATTTGAATCTTTATTTTCGCAATTGTATCCCGGAATGGATAATAACTTTTTGATATTCAATATTTCTATGCAACTGTACCCCCACCTGTCCAGGTTATGAAACTTGAAAACAATTATCACAGTTAAACCCTTTGTTGTGTATGAAAATATTCTGTGTAGGCCGTAATTACGTGGCACACGCAAATGAATTGGGAAACGAAGTACCAGATGAGCCTATCATATTTCTGAAACCAAAAAGTGCTCTGTTGCAGGCACACACTCCGTTCTACTATCCTGAATTCACAAATGAACTGGATTACGAATGTGAACTGGTATTAAGAATATCAAAGAACGGTAAATACATCCAGGAAAGGTTTGCCAATAAATACTACGACGCAGTTACTGCCGGTATAGACTTCACTGCCCGCGATGTACAACGTGAGCTGAAAGAGAAAGGACTGCCATGGGAGAAAGCAAAAGCGTGGGACAACTCCGCTGTGATCGGTAAATGGATCCCCTTTCAGAACGTAAAGAATAAGAAAGACCTCAACTTCTGCCTCTACAAGAACAAGGAACTTGTTCAGCAGGGCAATGCCAATCTCATGATCAATAGTTTCGATAAAGTGATCGCTCACATTTCGAATTATTTTTCCGTGAACATCGGCGACCTCGTTTTCACCGGCACCCCCGCAGGCGTTGGAGAATGCGTGGTAGGAGATGAGCTCGAAGCCTTCATCGAAGATGAAAGCATGTTGAACCTCGAGATCAAATAACAGTTATAGATCACTACAAGGAAAAAGCCGTTCCGCTTCTGCGGGAGGGCTTTTTTTATGCTTAACCAATATAAAACTAACAATCGTTATTGTTTTTATTACTTTTGCCCGATATACCGCATAAGACGTTATGACCAGTACAGATACTATGATGAAAGCCTATCGCCTGATGTGCACAGCAAAGGCGATGGCTGAGAAATATGAATCCAACAGACAGGTTTGTAAATACGTGCATTCCACCTCACGCGGCCATGAAGCCATTCAGCTGGCTACCGCTTTTCAGTTGCTGCCCTGCGACTATGTGAGCCCGTATTACCGTGATGAGAGCATCCTCCTGGGCCTGGGCTTTACGCCCTACCAGCTGATGCTGCAGTTACTGGCAAAAGGTGAGGATATCTTCACAGGAGGCCGTGAATATTACAGTCACCCCAACTACAGGGGCAACGATAAACCAACCATCATTCACCAGAGCAGCGCCACCGGCATGCAGGCCATTCCAACCACCGGCCTGGCGCAGGGTGTGCAGTTCCTGGAACAGATCCATGCAGCTTCCCTGCCACTCGGCCCTGCCGGCGAAATGCCCGTGGTGGTATGTTCACTCGGTGATGCCAGCGTTACGGAAGGAGAGGTGAGCGAAGCCTTTCAGTTTGCCGTTCTCAAAAAACTGCCCATCATATACCTGGTACAGGATAATAACTGGGGCATCTCCGTTAGTTCCGAAGAAGCACGGGCAATGGATGCTTACGATTATGCGGGCGGCTTCCCGGGTATGGGGCGCGTACGCATCAACGGTAGTGACTTTGAAGAAAGCTACAACAATATGCGCCGCATCATCCAGTATGTGCGGCAACACCGCGGACCATACCTGGTGCAGGCAAAAGTGCCGCTGCTGGGGCATCATACCAGTGGTGTGAGAAAAGAATTCTACCGTACGCAGGAAGACTGGAACAAACACCTGGTAGACGATCCCGGTCCGAAACTTCGCCAGCGGCTCCTGGAATCAGGCATTGCAGAAGCAGACCTTCAGCTGATGGAAACAGAAACCGTTCAGTTTGTAGATAACCAGTTTGCAATGGCCGTACAGGCACCTGATCCTGATCCGGCAACCGTAACACAACATGTATTTGCCCCCACGCCGGTTACGGAAGAAAAGGGCAGCAGGAATGGCAATGGCAGTGGCGACAAGATCATGATGGTGGATGCAGCGCTTTTTGCCATCCGTGAACTGATGGAGGATTTCCCGGAGGCCATTCTATACGGCCAGGACGTAGGCAGAAGGCTGGGAGGCGTGTTCCGCGAAGCAGCCACGCTGGCCGAACAGTTCGGCGATCATCGTGTCTTCAATACGGCCATCCAGGAAGCCTATATCATCGGGTCTACTGTAGGCATGAGCGCAGTGGGCCTCAAGCCCATCGTGGAAGTGCAGTTTGCAGATTATATATACCCCGGCCTCAACCAGCTTGTTACTGAGATCTCAAAATCAGCATATCTTAGCTGTGGCAAATTCCCCATACAGACCGTGATCCGCATCCCCATCGGAGCCTATGGTGGTGGTGGCCCTTATCACAGCGGTAGTATCGAAACCACGCTTCTTTCCATCAAAGGCATCAAAATAGCCTATCCTTCCAATGCAGCCGATATGAAAGGCCTGATGAAATCGGCTTTCCTCGATCCCAATCCCGTAGTAATGCTTGAGCACAAAGGATTGTACTGGAGCAAGGTTCCGGGCACCGAAGATGCAAAAGCGCATGAGCCTTCCCGTGATTATGTTCTGCCTTTCGGAAAAGGCATGATTGTAGCAGCGGCTGATGCAGCAAGAGTGAACGAAGGAAGTTCCTGCTGTATCATAACTTATGGTATGGGCGTTTACTGGGCTAAAGCAGCAGCAAAAAGATTCCCCGGACAGGTGGAGATCATCGATCTCCGTACCCTCTTCCCGCTGGATGAAGAGCTGGTGTATGAAACAGTAAAGAAACACGGAAAATGCCTGGTGCTTACAGAGGAGCAACAGAATAATTCCTTTGCGGAAGCACTGGCAGGCAGGATCTCACGCAACTGTTTCCAATGGCTTGATGCACCTGTTGAAGTGCTGGGCGCACTCAACCTGCCCGCAGTACCCATGAACATGGTGCTGGAGCAGGCGATGCTTCCCAACCCTGATAAGGTTGCACACCTGGTAAATCAGTTGCTCAGTAGCTGATCCTTTACTCCGTTAGTTCCATACTACCCAATAAGTTGATATAGACTAGATAAGTATATTATCTTTCTACGTCATACATCCCACTCATTGGCCGCTCGTAAAATTTTAACAATGCGAATCGCATAAAAAGTACCTTATTTACGTAAAGTATCGTACTTAACCACCTCGCGCCGCCATGAAGAACAAATACCTGAAAGGTGCCCACCTTTCCGAAAGGAAGGTCAGGGAACTTATTAAATTATTCTGCGATGATCTGACAGCCACACAGATCGCAAGCGTTACAGGCATCAGCCGTATCACGGTGAATGCTTATTTCAAGCTTATCCGCACACATATAGCCCGCTTCTGCGAAGAGCGAAATCCCCTGCGTGTATCAAAAGGCACACATGCTTTTATTCCAGTTGACAGTACAGCACTTGGTTTGGATAATGCCGAGAACGGCTCCAGGAAGCCTTTCTATGGCATCTATAAAAAGGAGGATCATATCTACACGGACAAATTACCGGAAGTGGATGGTGACTGGCTGAACGACTGGATCAAGGGACGGGTTGATGCAGGATCGGATCTGGTTGAGAAATATTCACTACACCTGTACAAGGGAATTGCCGATTTCAACAGCATCAGGTTGCATCGCCTCAACGGAATTAACGGGCATGGCAATGGCATAAAGAATGTACAGGATGATATCGATATTTTCTGGGGCATGCTCAAATCAAGGCTAGTGAAATTCCGCGGCCTCAATGGTGGCACCCTCTACCTGCACGTTAAAGAAACTGAATTCAGATACAATCACCGTTCAGCGGACATCTACGAGATGTTGCTCGACATTTTGCATCAGCAGCCGTTGCATACATCAAAAACAATGGTTGCCAGAGAAAGCATTCCGGGAAAATAATAATTCGCAACCACCCGGTGTATTGGTTGCTGCATTCGAATTTTCTCATGTGACTCGCAGTTCCGGTTCTCCGGAACTGCCTATTTTTAAAACCCGTCAGAGTGCTTTTTGCTCTGTTAATATGGATAATCTGTCATTTCGCACATTTTAACTATTTCCGGCAATAAATTTTGAGTTCTTTTGCATCTCGTAATAAACCCACACCTTCTCCTGTTTTAGTTGAACCTTCTTCCTGTATCGTATATTAATCTAATGTATTTCGAAATATTTCTCCGGGGATTTCCCTTATGCTACTTCTGACGCAACTCATCCCTGGATCATTAACCTTAGTTGCGGTATAGAATTTTTCTCATGTGACTCGAAGGTGGTTTCTACCACCTTCTTTTTTTTCAGCATGCTGATTTTAGTGTTTGGATGGGCGAATAACGCAGTTTGGATCGCATATTCATGTGGTTTTGGCCAAATGGTAGTGATGAATGGTAACGAACGATGCATTTTTGTTGTCAGATCAATGAATCACCAACAAACCTAATAGTCATGAACGCAATGCACGCAGCGATGCAACATCTCACCCAGGCGGTACCCGACTCAGAAACTGCCTGGAAACAATTCTTCCAGGAATATTTTCCTGAGAAGGTTTCTCCCGATTATAAATCCAGGTTCCTCGTAAAGAAAGGACATCAGCTGATCTCCCTTCCTGTGAACGAGATCCGTTATTTCTACCTCCGCGAAAAACTCACTTTCGTAAAGATGTCGGACAATAAGGATCATATCCTGGATTACACCATCACAGAGATCGAGAAGCTCATCTCCCCGGAAAGATTTTTCAGGGTCAGCCGTCAGTTCATCATCAGCCATGATGCCATTGAAAAAGTGCTTGTGAGCACACATGGTAAGCTGAGAGTGGAAGTGAAACCGCTTCATCCCGATCCCATCATCATCAGCCGCGAGAGAGTACCTGCTTTCAAAGCCTGGCTGGGAGAATAACAAGTGTATACACCGGCCCACACCCCGGCCGGTATCCCGTTTTTCCGCTTCACCGGATTGCATTCCCCCTCACTTGCCTGTATTGCAAACCCCGGCTAACTTTTTCTTCAATTCAGCAGCGCCACCCCGCTCCTGAAACTACATTATTCACTGTCCGGATACCTGTCAGTTCTGTGCACTCACGCACAGCTGCATTTTTATTGTCAATACACAAATCAAATCGTAATGCTTAAAAATTTCAAAGTACTGCCACTGCTTGCAGCAGTAGTGGGAATACTGTCTGCATCCTGCAGTAAGAACAACGGTAAAGAGGAACCTGCACCTGAACCTGCACCGGAATACCCAACAGCCCCTGTTCAGGGAGAACTGCAGGTGCATTTTGATGCATCCACCATTGAACTGGCCCGGGTGGATTCAGGATATGTAGTGCTGCAAAGAGAAGGCAACGGCCTGCAGTATCTGAAAAGATTCACCAAAGGCAATCATCTGCTGAGGATCGATATCGATGGAATGGCCGAAGGACAATACAGTGCCTCCTTTGTGATTGACATGAAGCTTAAGAACGATAACAAAGTGATCTGGCGGCAATTCAGGGTGAAGAAGGATCTGCGGCTGGTACAGACCGGCGTTGCCGTAAAAGCGCCCCTAAATGAACTGAAGAAAGAATGGAAGCCATACGTGGTGCTTTCAGACGCCACCAGGAGCTTTCAGCTGACTGTTCCCATGGATTGCTCTGATCCTTATTTTGAATTCCTGAGGCGCGATCCCAAATGGGACTATGTACATTTTGAAAGGGCTGCCTACAAACGCACCGGCCCCAATTCCAAAACACCGCTGGGAGCTAAATCCTTTGAATGTGCAAACGGGGAATGTTTCGATGGCAACGGATTCATCATCGATTCAAAAATATTTGAGGACTGGTCCGGAAATATCAGCGCCTACCCCTGGGATAATGCCGAGATTTTCCTCATCCTGCTAAATGAAGATACCGGTAATGACCTTACCATACTACACAGTTTTGATATCCCGGATGTACTGTAATTGTCCATTTCCATACTAACGTTAGTAAGAAAAATTAATTGAATAAATCAACGGTATTATTATCTTTTTGTTGTAATTTCAGCTGGTTGCTTGTCCACTTTTTAAGATTCGTCTTATAAAGTGCGTTTATTATTAGATAAATTTCAAAACTAATTGTCAACGATGTCAAGTAACCAGGGTTTATATCATCCTTCCTTTGAGCGAGACGCCTGTGGTATCGGTTTCGTAGCCAATATCAAAGGTCACAAATCCCACCAGCACATCTCCGATGCCCTCACAGTCCTCGAAAACATGGAGCATCGTGGCGCCTGCGGCTGCGAAAGCAATACCGGCGATGGTGCAGGTATCATGATCCAGACACCCCACGAGTTTTTCTTCGATGAATGTATCCGCCTCGGCGTTCCCCTTCCTGCTTTCGGCAGGTACGGCGTTGGGGTGATCTTCTTCCCCCGTGAGATCCGTCTGCGGGAAGAATGCCGTGATATCTTCAACCGTTCCGTGGAAAAGCTGGGACTGGAAGTGATCGCTTACCGGAAAGTGCCTGTAAACCCCGATGGTATCGGTGCTACCGCACTCAGCGTGGAACCTGAAATGGAGCATGTGTTCATCGCCTGCCCTGACCATATCACCAACCCTGAAGAGTTTGAACGCAAATTGTTCGTACTGCGCAATTACGCCAGCCACGTGATCAATAATACCGTAAAGCGCGATGCTATCGGTTTCTACATCGCTTCCCTCTCTTATAAAACTGTTGTATACAAAGGCCAGCTTACCAGTAACCAGGTAAGGAATTATTTCCCTGACCTCAGCAACAAAAGAGTGGTGAGCGCATTCGGACTGGTGCACTCCCGCTTTGCCACCAACACATTCCCCAGCTGGAAACTGGCGCAGCCTTTCCGTTATATCGCTCATAACGGTGAGATCAATACGCTGCAGGGTAACCTCAACTGGCTGAAAACATCGGAGAAAGGTTTTACTTCCAATCTCTTCACCCGTGAAGAAATGGAAATGCTGCTGCCTATCGTAACAGAAGGACAGTCGGATTCCGCCTGTCTCGACAATATGATCGAACTGCTCACGCTCTCCGGGCGCTCACTGCCACATGTGATGATGATGCTCATCCCCGAAGCATGGGATGGCAATGAGGATATGGACCCGGTGAAGAAGGCCTTCTACGAATTCCATGCAGCCATGATGGAGCCCTGGGATGGTCCTGCTTCCATCTCTTTCACCGATGGTAAGATCATCGGCGCCACGCTCGACAGGAACGGTCTCCGTCCTTCCCGCTATTGCGTTACTACGGATGACCGTGTGATCATGGCGTCTGAAACCGGCGCACTGCCCGTGCATCCCACACTCGTGAAAGAGAAGGGAAGGCTGCAGCCCGGCAAGATGTTCGTGGTGGATATGGAGCAGGGGCGTATCATCAGCGATGATGAACTGAAATCGCAGATCACTTCACAGAAGCCATATGCTGAATGGCTCAACAAATACAAGATCCGTTTGAACGAACTGCCTGAACCACGCGTGATGTTCACGCATCTGGAACATGATCAGGTGTTCAAATACCAGAAGGCTTTCGGCTATTCAACGGAAGACCTGGAAACCATCGTAGCGCCTATGGCCATCGATGGCAAGGAGCCGATCGGTTCCATGGGCACGGATGTTCCGCTGGCTGTTCTCAGCGATCAGCCTCAACATCTCAGCAGCTATTTCAAACAACTCTTTGCGCAGGTGACCAACCCTCCGATCGATCCGATCCGCGAGAGAATGGTCATGAGCCTTGCCACTTTCGTAGGTAATAACGGCAACCTCCTGCAGGAAGATCCGCTGAGCTGCCATACCGTTGCGCTGAAGCATCCGGTACTCACCAATCATGAACTCGAAAAGATCCGCAGTATCGATACCGGTATCTTCCAGGCTAAAACACTGCAGTGTTATTTCCGGGCAGACGGAAAACCAGGCAGGCTGAAAGCCGCACTGGACCGTATCTGCCGCTATGCGGTGGATGCTGTGGAGGACGGGTTTGAAGTACTGGTGCTGCAGGACCGCGCCATCGATTCCGATCACGCGCCCATTCCCTCACTGTTAGCCACAGCCGCAGTTCACCACCACCTGATCCGTAAAGGACTTCGTGGTCAGGTTGGTATTGTGGTGGAAGCAGGCGATGTCTGGGAAGTGCATCATTTCGCCTGTCTCTTAGGTTTCGGTGCAACTGCCATCAACCCGTACCTGGCGCTCAGTTCTATCCGCGACATGAAGCTCACGGACAAGTTGCAGACCAATCTGGATGCAGAACAACTCAAGAAGAATTATATCAAGGCCGTAAACGATGGCCTGCTGAAGGTCTTCTCCAAAATGGGAATCTCCACTTTACAGTCGTACCAGGGTGCGCAGATCTTCGAGATCATCGGTATCAACCATGAAGTGGTGGATAAATATTTCACCGGAGCAACCAGCCGTATCGAAGGCATGGGTCTGGATGAGATCGCAAGAGAAGCGCTCTCCAAGCACCTCTTCTCCTTCAGTAAAAAGAATGTGCCTGTTGACCGTTTGATGGTGGGCGGGCTCTACCAGTGGAAACGCAAAGGTGAATTCCATCTGTTCAACCCACAGACCATCCACCTGCTGCAGTATTCCACCAGGATGAACGAATACAATACTTTCAAGAAGTATACTAAACTGGTGAACGAGCAGGCTGAGAAAGCAGCCACACTGCGTGGCCTGTTCAGGTTCAGGAGAACACGCCCGGCTATCTCCATCGACGAGGTGGAACCGGCTGAAAATATCTATCGCCGTTTTGCAACAGGCGCCATGTCTTTCGGCTCCATTTCCTGGGAAGCACATACCACACTGGCGATTGCCATGAACCGTCTCGGTGGTAAAAGCAATACCGGCGAAGGTGGAGAAGATGAAAGCAGGTACAACAAAATGGCGAATGGCGATAGTATGAGAAGTGCTATCAAGCAGGTGGCCTCTGCGCGCTTTGGTGTAACCAGTTTATACCTGACCGAAGCAGATGAACTGCAGATCAAGATGGCGCAGGGCGCCAAGCCGGGAGAAGGTGGTCAATTGCCCGGACACAAAGTGGATGACTGGATCGGTAAGACCCGTCACTCCACACCAGGTGTTGGTCTGATCTCTCCGCCGCCACACCACGATATCTACTCAATCGAGGATCTCGCTCAGCTCATCTTCGACCTTAAAAACGCCAACCGTGCTGCGCGCATCAACGTGAAGCTGGTAAGTAAGGCAGGGGTAGGCACTATCGCCGCTGGTGTTGCCAAAGCGAAAGCCGATGTGATCCTGGTATCAGGCAATGATGGCGGTACAGGCGCTTCGCCACTCAGTTCCATCAAACATGCAGGTCTGCCATGGGAGCTCGGTCTCGCCGAGTCTCACCAGACACTGGTAAAAAATAAACTGCGCAGCAGGGTAGTGCTGCAGGCGGATGGCCAGATGAAGACCGGCCGTGATATTGCCATCGCAACCTTGCTGGGAGCAGAAGAGTGGGGTGTTGCCACCGCCGCGCTGGTAGTGGAAGGTTGTATCATGATGCGCAAATGCCATTTGAATACCTGTCCCGTAGGTGTTGCCACACAGGACCCTGAGCTACGTAAGCGCTTCACCGGTGATGCAGATCATGTGGTGAACTTCTTTAAATTCCTGGTGCAGGACCTGCGCGAGATCATGGCAGAGCTGGGTTACAAAACCATCAATGAAATGGTGGGACAGGTAGATAACCTGGAAGTGCGTGATGATATCGAACACTGGAAATACAGTAAGCTGGATCTTTCTCCGATCCTTTACAAAGAGCCCGCCTCTCCGTTCACCGGGTTGTATCATATGGAGGACCAGGATCATGGAATGGCAGAGATCCTCGACTGGCAGTTGCTGGAAGCAGCCAAACCTGCTATCGACTCACGTGAACGGGTAACCGCTTCTTTCCCGGTAAGGAATATCGACCGTACTATCGGAACACTTCTTTCCAACGAGATCACCAAAGTGTACAAGTCGGAAGGATTGCCGGAAGATACCATTCACTTCAATTTCACCGGTACGGCCGGGCAGAGCTTCGGCGCCTTCAATACCAAAGGAGTTACACTGGAGCTGGAAGGTGATGCGAATGACTATTTCGGTAAGGGCCTCAGCGGCGCCAAACTGATTGTGTATCCGCACCGTCAGTCCACTTATATTCCCGAAGAGAATATCGTGATCGGTAATACTGCTTTTTACGGCGCTACTGCCGGAGAAGCGTATATCCGGGGTAAGGCAGGTGAGCGTTTCTGCGTGCGTAACTCGGGTGCAGAAGTGGTAGTGGAAGGAACAGGCGATCACGGTTGTGAATATATGACCGGTGGCCGCGTGGTGATCCTGGGAGAAACAGGTAGGAACTTTGCAGCAGGTATGAGTGGAGGTATTGCTTATGTGTATGATGTGAAGGGGCAATTCCCTGGCCGTGTGAACCGCGAGATGGTGGATCTGGATCCGCTTGATCAGGATGATATCAAATTCCTGCAGGATGTGATCACCAGGCACTATGCTTATACGGGCAGTACTGTAGCAAAATTTGTGCTGGATGATATCGAGAACCAGGCTCAGCATTTTGTGAAAGTATTCCCTGCCGATTACAAGAAAGCATTGCAGCTGAAAGCGAAGGTTACCAATGCAAAACCTTCCTGATCCTAAACAATCACTACTCATCCCGTCAACGAATTAAGATATGGCAAAGCCTACAGGATTTTTGGAGTTCACCCGCGCACTTCCCGGCAAAACAGCTGTGGAGCAGCGTTTGAAGAATTATGGTGAATTTGTTGAGCGCTATTCCGAGCAGGCACTCAACCAGCAATCAGCGCGCTGTATGAACTGCGGCGTTCCTTTCTGTCACAGCGGATGCCCGCTGGGCAATGTGATCCCGGAGTTCAACGACGCCGTGTATCGCAAGAACTGGCTCGAAGCATACGAGATCCTTACATCTACCAATAATTTCCCCGAGTTCACCGGCCGTATCTGTCCGGCTCCCTGTGAGTCTGCCTGCGTGCTGGGTATCAACCAGCCTCCGGTAGCTATCGAGGAAATTGAAAAGCATATTATCGAAATCGCATTCGACAAGGGTTTTGTGAAACCCCGGAAACCGAATGTGCGCACCGGAAAGAAAATTGCCGTGATAGGCTCAGGCCCTGCCGGTATGGCGGCGGCCGCGCAGCTCAATTATGCCGGTCATACTGTAACGGTATTTGAGCGTGATGATGCACCTGGTGGACTGCTGCGATATGGCATCCCTGATTTCAAACTGGAGAAATCTGTGATCGACCGCCGCATCAAACTGCTGGAAGAAGAAGGCATCACTTTCAGGTGTAACGAAAACATCGGTGTGAACATAGGCATCAATGACCTGCTTCGCGAATACCAGGCGATTGTGCTGGCATGTGGTTCTACCAAACCACGCGACCTGGAAGTGCCCGGCCGCTCGCTGGATGGTGTTCATTTTGCCATGCAGTTCCTCAAACAACAGAACAAGCGTAATGCCGGCAAAGACCCGCTGGCCAGGGCAAATATCGAAAGCAATATTTTCAGCAAAGACATACTGGCTACCGGCAAGAATGTAGTGGTGATCGGTGGTGGTGATACGGGCAGCGACTGTGTAGGGACTTCCAACCGCCAGGGTGCAAAAAGCGTCTACCAGTTTGAGTTGTTGCCTTTACCTCCTGAAAAGCGCACAGCTTATATGCCCTGGCCCAGTTATCCCATGACGCTGAAAGTTTCCACTTCACATGAAGAAGGGGTGCAGCGCCAGTGGGCCATCGCCACAAAATCTTTCAATGGTGATGCGAACGGAAAACTGAAATCACTCACCGTGGTTGACCTGGAATGGAAGCTGATGGAAGATGGCAGGCCTGCACAGTTTGTGGAGATAGCAGGAAGTGAAAGAGAAATTCCCTGTGAGCTGGCATTGCTGGCGATGGGATTTGTGCATCCCGAGCATGAAGGGCTGTTGCAGCAGTTAGGTGTTGAACTTGATAATCGTGGGAATGTGAAAGCAGACGAGAAAGAATATCAGTCCAGCATTCAGAAGATCTTTGCAGCCGGTGATGTGAGAAGAGGGCAGAGCCTGGTGGTATGGGCAATCAGCGAAGGCCGCGAAGCGGCCCGTAAAGTGGATGAGTTCCTGATGGGGTCATCGTTACTGGAAAGCAAGGATCAGAACACGGTTCTGGCAACAATATAGTTATTCTGCAGATCGTAATGTTTTTAGTGTGAGAGGCGGCCCGTAAGGGTCGTCTCTTTTTTTGAAGGTATGCCAGATAATCGGGTAGCACTCGTTCCCCTCTGGCGAGGGAGTACTATTTGTTCGCCTCTGGCGAACACCGTGTCGCCGGAGGCAACGGAATATTAGTTACTCGCGGGGACGCGAACGACTGGTCTCCGCAGATGCACCCTTCCTGATCCTGCTCAGGCTATCTGTATGTATACCCAGATAGGAGGCGATGTATTTGAGTGGAATGTTCAGCACTACTTCCGGTTGCCGCTCGAGCATCAGCTGGTAGCGCTTTTCTGCGGGGAAGCAGATCATCTCTATCTGGTTCTGCTGTACCCAGTTCAGTAATCTTGCCATCACTGCCAGTTCAATGGTATATACTTCGGGTATCAGTTGTTTTATTTTCAGGAATGCGTCCCCATCCCATTCAAGCAGGTCCACGTCGGTGAGGGTTTCTATGCCGCATGTAGATACTTCCCTGGAGAGCACCAGTTGGGGCGCAGCCAGGAATTCATGCGAATTTACCAATCCGAGCGTATGATCATCTCCGTTATGAATTCTGTAGAGCCTGATAATGCCGCTGTTCAGGAAATAGAATTTTTCCACCACCTGGTCCTGCCCCATCAGCGTTTCTTTGGGTTTGGCGGTACGAATGATCGTATGGTCGCGGATCAGGTTGAGTTGTTGCTGGTTCAGCCGGATATTCCGTACGTTCAGCCATTGCAGCACATGTTCAAATGGATTCATTGATTTGCAGGATTGATAATACGGTAAGTTATAAAAAATCTGACCTATGTCGGAAAAGTGCCGATGGCAGGCAGCAGATTAGCATCCGGAACCGGCATCATTTACATTTGTATTGACGAGGAACGCCGACATGAGTATAGCAATGAAAAAACACGACCGTTTGCCTGCAGGTGCCAACTGGCTTGAGCCCGTTGTGTTGTTTCTGACCATCCTGGTTACTGACATGATCTATGGCATGCCGCAGCTGATCAATACTGGCTTCACTGCCATGCAGGTGAAGGATATTGCCGTGGATGCGATGATCATTACTGTGTCCTGTGTGCCGGGCTGGTGGCTTCACTTCAAGATCTTTCCCTTTGCCAGCTGGCAGAAAAGAGTGGTGCTGCACCTGATCACTGTTATTATCTTCTATACAATATGGGTGCTGGCCTATGCCGTTTACAATACGCTGATCCATTATCCGGTGATGACTGGTGTGCAGGTATTCTCCAATCTCTGGCATAATGTACTTTTCTATATCCAGGCATTCAGTTTCCTGCATCTGTACCACTACTTCCGTCAGAAGGAAGAGCAGAGTACGCGCGAAAAAGAATTACGCAGGATAGAATACGAAACAGAGATCGCCGGTCTCAAAGCGCAGATCCAACCTCATTTTTTATTCAACACCCTCAACAGTATCAGTGGTTCTGTTCCTGCGCAGCAGGAGTTTACGCGGGAGCTCATCGCGCGGCTGGCCGATATATTCCGGTATGCTATGATGGCTTCGCAGGAAGACAGGGTTTCGCTGAAGCAGGAAGTGGAGTTTATCAGGACTTATCTTTCCCTGGAGCAGCATCGTTTTGGCGATCGCCTCCGGGTGGTGATCCATATGGAAGAGGGCTTGGATAATGTGCAGGTTCCCAGTATGCTGTTTCAGCCGCTGGTGGAAAATGCGCTGAAACACGGCATCGAACCTTCGGTGGAAGGAGGGGTGATCGTATTATCGCTTATCCGTCAGGCCAGGAAACTGATGATCCGGGTGAGCAATACCGGGTTAGTGCAGGGAAAAGACCTGCGACAAATGTTCCAGACCAGGGGAGTGGGGCTGCGCAATACGCAGATGCGCTTAAAAAAGCTGTATGATGAGAACCTGGAAGTGGAGAGAACGGATGACTGTCTTCATTTTACTTTTCATATCCCTTTTCAGGAAAAAGAGCCCGCCCGGGCCATTCAGTTGGTTGCCGCTCCGGCACCAGCATTCAATGCCATGAGCCCTGCGTTCAACAATAATGGCATTTGAAAAAAATAGTTGGAAAAAACTTTTTTTAGATGACATGCAATAAGTGCATGTTTTTGCATTTCCCTTTTGAATATTCTATAGAATACAGCCCCAGTAGTTGTTTCAAGACATTAAAAACTAATAAATGTTAATATTATAAATATTTATTATTTAAATAGTAGACTTGATTTCGAAAGATTTTAGCGGTATTTTAGTATAAATAACACACATATTTTTATTCTTAATAACAACACTAAAATCAACTGGTATGAAAAAGATCACGCTTAAATCGGTAGCTCCATTCCTGGTTCTGGCAGGTGTGGCGATAGCTGCGATATTTGTTCCCTCGGTCCCGGACTTCGTGGACACAAAGGGAGCTTATAATTCTGCGGACATTGTGTGGGTTATAGTTGCCGCAGCACTGGTATTCCTGATGACACCCGGCCTGGCCTTCTTTTACGGCGGCATGGTGCACAGAAAGAACGTGATCTCTACAATGATCAAGAGCGTGGCAGCTGCAGGCGTGGTAAGCATCCTGTGGGTGGTGGTAGGATATAGCCTCTGTTTTGGCCCCAGCATCGGTGGTGTCATCGGTGACCCGACTACCCATTTTTTCTTCAAAGGTGTAGCTTCCGGTGAGCCCTGGGGTACTATCCCGCGCTCCCTGTTTGCCGTATTCCAGCTGATGTTCGCCATCATTACCCCGGGCCTGGTGGTAGGTGCTGTGGCTGAACGGATCCGTTTTACCTCTTACATTCTCTTTATTGCGCTCTTCAGCCTGCTGGTATACGCACCGCTGGCGCACTGGACATGGAACGCTGATGGCTTCCTGTTCAAGATGGGTGTGCTGGACTTTGCCGGTGGTACCGTAGTGCATATTTCTGCAGGTATGGCTGCCCTGGCTGGAGCCCTGGTGCTGAAACGCCGTAATTCACATAAAGAACACAGGGAGATCCCACCTGCCAATATCCCTTATGTTCTCATCGGTACCGGCCTCCTCTGGTTCGGATGGTTCGGTTTCAACGCAGGATCTGCACTGGCTGCCAACAGCCTGGCCGTGTCCGCCTTCTTCACAACAAATACGGCTGCTGCTGCTGCCGGTCTGAGCTGGATGTTCTTTGATGTACTCCGTGGTAAAAAACCATCTGTACTGGGCTTCTGTATCGGTGCGGTAGTTGGTCTGGTGGCTATCACACCTGCTGCAGGTTTTGTTGCCATCCCTCAGAGCATCACTATCGGTGTGGTAGCCGCCCTGGTTTCCAATATTGCTGTTTTCTACAAACAGAAATCAACACTGGATGATACGCTGGATGTATTCCCCTGTCATGGTCTCGGCGGTATCGTAGGTATGCTGCTGACTGGCGTATTTGCCACCAAAGCAGTGAATGGAGCTGGCGCTGACGGCCTCTGGCTGGGCAATGCAGGTTTCCTGTGGACACAGGTGAAAGGCATGCTCATTGCGGTAACCTTCAGCTTTACTGTATCCTGGCTTATATTCAAATTCATCAATTTCATTCTTCCCCTGCGTGTTACTTCTGAAGAAGAAGAACTCGGTCTGGATGCTACCCAGCATAATGAGAAATATCTCCAGGGAACATTGTTGGTGCATAACAATGGAAAAATCAACGAAGAAAAACTTATTGAGGCTGAACATTAAATAGAAAAAGGTACGGATGAATGACAAGCGTCTGGAACACGCTCATCTCCGTACCCTTTTCCTTTAACACTTAAAATCTATTGCAATGTTACAAAAATTTTTTGCAACAGGCCTTGCTATGGCTTGTTTCGTACCGGCAATCGCCCAGGAAGCCTCTGCTCCCGTAACCACTACTGCTGCTCAGACCACATCCGCTCCGGAAGAGCCCAAACCTTCAACTGTGATCTCAGGTTACGCCGATGTTTATTACAGGTATAATTTCGCCAAACCAACAAAGGCTGTGGGTTATAATAACTTTACATCCTTCACCGGTTCTCATAACAGTTTTGCCCTTGGTATGGCCTCACTCAAGCTGGAGCATACACAGGGCAAAGTAGGCATCGTGGCTGACCTGGGCTTCGGTACCCGCGCAGAAGAATTTGCATACAACGATAAAGGCACTTTACTGGCAGCAGTAAAACAACTCTATATCACCTACGCACCTACAGACTGGCTGAAACTCACTGCCGGTACCTGGGGAACGCATGTGGGTTACGAAGTTCTGGACCCCTATCTCAATCGCAACTACAGTATGAGCTATATGTTTACCAACGGTCCGTTCGGTCATACCGGTCTGAAAGCGGAAGTAACCAAAGGTAAACATGGGTTCATGCTGGGTGTGGCCAATCCAACCGACTACCGCATTCCACCGGATGAGCAGATCAATAAGAAATTCATCCTCGCACAGTACAGTCTTGCTGCTACTGACGACGTGAAATTCTTCCTCAACTATGTAGGTGGTAAAGCCCCTGACACAGCCAAAGTGAACCAGGTGGATTTTGTTGCCACTGTGAAGGTGAGCGACAAGTTCAATGTAGGATTCAATGGTACTTACAACAGCACCAAGCTCTGGGATGGCACCAAGAATACCGATGCCAAAAACTGGTGGGGATCTGCCGTGTACCTGAACGTTGATCCCAAGCCCTGGTTCGGCCTTACATTACGTGGTGAGTATTTTGAAGATAAGGACCAGCTGAAAGTATATGCATTCTCTCCTGAAGGCGGCTCCGTGATCGCAACAACGCTCTCTGCCAACTTCAAGGTGGATGGATTCACTTTCATTCCTGAGATCAGGTTCGACAATGCGAACAAGGACCTCTTCTATGATAAGGACCTTGCTCCCACAAAGTCAACCGCCAGTTTCCTGCTGGCCGCTATCTATAAATTCTAAATGAATTAACGCAACAAATAGAAACACAACTACAGCTTATTAACCAAACAACCACTACTTACTGCTTAAATTTCTTGTGTTGTTTTGTTAAGAATGAGGGGTGCCGGGTCTCCGGCGCCTTTCCTTTTTTATGGCTTAAGCCGAATTGCGTCCTGCATTGATGATACCGAAGGCACTTCTGATCACCAGCTTCTCCAGGATCTCACGGTGTTGCGCAGGTGCTAATTCCTCTTCCATCTGCCGGATCCTTGTAAGGGCATACTGCTGAATGGTAGTCAGTGGTAACACAATGCGCTCGCGCATCATGATAGACAGCTGCTCAACCGGATAGTCTGCCATCAGTTCCTTCTTGCCTGTGAGCTGGAAGATATAACGCTGTGTGAGCTCGTACTCGTTGTAGATCTTGTTCCAGATCTCGCCATAACGTTCGTCCTGCGCCAGGTATTCTGTAAGCGGGAAGAAACATTTCTTCATGGCCATCTCACAGTTATCTATAAGCGTTCTGAAGAAAAGTGACTGCTGGTAGAGTTGTCTCAGTTGAGGTGTCTTCCCCTTTTTGTCGAGCACCTGCAAGGCCGCGCCCACGCCGTAGTAACCGGTAACGTTCTGCTTCAGCTGGCTCCAGGCGCCCACGAATGGAATGGCGCGGAGATCTTTCAGGCTGAGCTTTCCGCCGCTGCCGCGCTTGGCAGGACGGCTTCCGATATTGGTTTCGCTGTAGAATTTCAGCGGGCTGATATGACTGAGGTATTGCAGAAAATCTGGGTGGTCTTTCAGTTCCTTGTAGGCATCGAGACTTTCCTGCGCCAGTTCTTTCAGCAGTTCTTCCTCTGCAGCATCCAGCGTCCTTTCCCGGGTAGAGAAGAGATCGTTGCTGATACCTGCATTGAGGAGTTGCTCGATATTGAACTGCGCTGAATCGATGGTGCCGAAATTGGAGCTCACGGTTTGTCCCTGAATAGTGAGCTGGATCTCCTGGTTGGAGATATTCCTGCCCATACTCGCATAGAACTTATGTGTTTTGCCACCACCTCGTGCGGGGGGGCCGCCGCGGCCATCGAAGAACACCACATCTATCTCATATTCTTTTGATAAACGGGTGAGCTCTTCTTTGGCCTTGAAGATACTCCAGTTAGCCATGAGGTAGCCGCCATCCTTGGTGCCATCTGAGAAACCAAGCATGATGGTCTGCCTGCTCTGGCGTTTGGCCAGATGGGCTTTGTACACCGGGTTCTTATATAAGGCCACCATGATCTCTCCTGCTTTCTGAAGATCATCGATGGTTTCAAAAAGCGGAACGATATCGATGCTCAGTTCTTCTTTATCCCATCCACACAAGGTGAAGAGGGCAAATACTTCCAGTACGTTGAGCACGCTGTTGCACTGGCTGATGATATAACGGTTGCAGCCTTCCTGCCCGTTGTACTCCTGGATGGTTTTGACGGCGCAGATAGTATCAAGGGTGTCTTTAACAACACCGTCTTCGTATATATCCGGTGTACTTCGCTTAGTCAACGACGTTAGTGTGTTGATCTTTTCTTCTGTGCTGAGTGATGCATAATTCTCAGGCAGTCCATCACCTTTCTCTGCAATGGCTTCCAGCACAGTGTTGTGTACGGAGCTGTCCTGGCGGATATCCAGCGAAGCGAAGTGCAGGCCGAATACCTGGATCTTATTGATCAGGCTGTCTACCAGGTGCTGGAACAAGCCATTGTGCTGGTAAACCAGGATGTCGCGGATCTTGAAGAGTTCATCCAGCAATCCCTGTTTTGAAATAGCGGTACGCTGACCGGGGATGAAGATATTGTTATAGAGTTCTTTTTCCAGTTCATTGAGGATGGTGTCAACGCCTTTGAAGGTAAGCCTGCGTTTGAGCCTGCGCACATCCAGGTAATAACATTTGATGATGCTGCCGCGAAGGGTGTCTGCCACTTTGAGTGTGGTATCTACTCTTACATTCGGATTTCCATCGCGGTCGCCGCCGGGCCAGAAGCCCATTGTGATCACCGGGTTATGGCTGGGTACTGCTTCAGGGAACTGTTGTTTCATGAAGTTGATGATGCGGCCTGCCGCCTGGTAGAAGATATTCTCCAGGTACCACACAAGGCTGATGGCTTCATCGTATGGAGTGGGTTTCTGCTTTTTGAAGAAAGGCGTTTTACCCAACTGTTGTAAATAAGTATTGATCTGTGCGGCATTGTTTTCCTGCAATGCGCGGGAAAGATCGTTGATGATGCCGAGCACGGTGCCGGGATAGAACTGAGTGGGATGCGCAGTGAGCACCAGGCGGATAGAGAAGTCTTTCAGCTTTTCGATCAGTTGCTGTTGTGCATTCTCCTGTAATACTTCAGACTCCAGGTGTTTGAGGGTACCGATGCCATTCATATCGTTCACATCGCGGAAAGCCGCATCTTCCAGTGCATCGAACAGTACTACCTGCCGTTCTACATATTGAATGAAACGGAAGAGGAGATCAATCTTCTCCTGCTCCTTGGTATAGGATGTATGTTTCTCGAAAAACTCATCGATGATCTGAACGGGGCTTAACTTTCGCTTGAAGCCTTCTTCACAGTTATTGAGTAATAAAGAAAGAAGAATACCTGTTTTTTCGATGCGGTGAAAGGGCAGGGAAGTGAATAAACTGTTGTATAACTGAAACTTAATCCCTACATAGTTCTTGAATTGCTGCAACCCTCTCGACGACTGGTGGTCCATGTTTTAAAGCATTTTGAATTGATGGGTGCTGAAATTACGCCATAAAATTTTATCATCCGGCAACAGAAAATTATTTTTTGAAACTAACGGCTGTTATAGAATACACGTTGTATATTTGACCTATCTAGTAAAATAATAGTGGCAATCAACAAACATATCATCTCTTCTGCCTCCGTAGCTACCACGGCTACGTCCACTATTATTACGATTACAACAACCCGCTAAGGGTTGTATATTTCCATATTACCTTCTGGGCTGTTTAAGCTACAAATCGATACCGAAAAGGTTATTCTTTATTCTCTTATATCAATCATTCATTCAACAATCAATATATGCAGGTCCTGAAATTTGGTGGCAGTTCAGTAGCCAATGCCGTCAACATCAATAAAGTAGTGGCTATTGTGCAGCAGGCACTGGAAAAAGACAGAACCGTGGTGGTAGTATCCGCGCTGGGAGGCGTTACTGACCTGCTTTTGCAGAGCGGGGCCCTGGCTGCCGCAGGCGATGAACAATACAAGAACGTTTTACAGGTAATAGAGCAACGGCATCTCGAAGCCGTGAAAGCCCTGATCCCCGTTTCAAAGCAGAGCAGCGTGCTCAGTTGGGTGAAGCAGCGTTGCAACGAAATTGAAGATGTATGCAATGGCGTGTTCTTACTCGGTGAATTATCCGCACGCACCAAAGACCGGATTGCGGCTTTCGGAGAACTGATGAGCTCACACCTGATCGCTGCGCGCATGAGTGAGCTGGGTGCAGTATGGAAGGATTCGCGCGAGCTGCTGCTTACTGATTCCAACTTCGGAAATGCAGCCGTAGTAAGGGATATCACTGATCATGCCATTCAGCAGTATTTCAACTCAGTGAATGATCAGCTGTTTGTAGTGCCTGGTTTCATCGCTTCCAATGCACAAAGACAAACCTCCACTTTAGGCAGAGGTGGCTCCGATTATACTGCCGCTATTTTTGCCGCTGCATTGGATGCAAAAGTGCTGGAGATCTGGACCGATGTAAGTGGTATGATGACTGCCGATCCGCGCCTGGTTCCGCATGCAAAGGCATTGCCGCATATCTCTTACCAGGAGGCGATGGAGCTTTCACACTTCGGGGCAAAGGTGATCTATCCGCCTACCATTCAGCCTGTAATGAAGAAAGATATCCCTGTGTGGGTAAAGAATACATTCGAGCCGGAAGCATATGGAACTTTGATTGAAAGAGAAGTAAGCCTCAATGGCAATCATATCCGTGGTATTGCCAGCATTAACAAGATCACCCTGCTCAGCCTCGAAGGCGGCGGCATGGTGGGCATCCCCGGTTTTTCAAAGAGATTATTCGAAGCGCTGGCCAGTGAACAGATCAATGTGATCCTTATCACACAAGGATCTTCCGAGCACAGCATCTGTGTAGGCATTGAAGATGCACTGGCAGAAAAAGCCAAGCAGGTGATCGATGAAACCTTCCGGTTTGAGATCCAGTCCGGCAAGGTAGACCCGCTGGTGATAGAGAAAGAACTGGCCGTTGTAGCACTGGTGGGTGATAATATGAAGAGCCACCCGGGCGTGAGCGGCAAAATGTTCGGTGCCATGGGCCGCAACGGCGTGAATGTCCGCGCCATTGCGCAGGGTTCCTCCGAACGTAATATCACTTCGGTAGTGGCCGCCTCCGATGTGCGCAAAGCCATCAACGTACTGCATGAAGAGTTCTTCGAGACCACCTACAAGCAGGTGAACCTCTTTGTGGCAGGAACCGGTAATGTAGGTGGTAAGCTGATTGCACAGTTGCAGCAGCAACAGCAATACCTGATGGATACACTTCGGTTACAGCTAAGGGTTATAGGAATGGCGAACAGCCGGAAAATGGTATTCAAAGAAGAAGGAGTGGACCTGAACAACTGGAAAGAAGTGCTGGAAGCCGGCGAGCCGATGAGCTTACAGGGATTTGTTGACCAGGTGAGACTGCGTAATCTCCGCAACTCCGTGTTTGTGGATGTTACCGCCAATGATGAAGTGGCTAAGGTATACGACCAGCTTTTATCAAAGAGCATCTCTGTAGTTGCCTGCAATAAAGTGGCCTGCTCTTCTGTGTATGCTTATTACCGCAGGCTGAAAGACCTGGCCCGTGAGTTCAATGCCAGCTTCCTCTTTGAAACCAATGTGGGCGCAGGATTACCGGTGATAGGAACACTCAATGACCTGAAGCGTACCGGTGATGTGGTGAACAGGATCGAAGCAGTACTGAGCGGCACCCTCAACTTCGTTTTCAATCATTACAATGGGGAGAAGCCTTTTGCTGAAGTGGTGAAACAGGCGCAGGATGAGGGGTACACCGAACCCGATCCACGTCTCGATCTCAGCGGTACCGATGTGATGCGCAAGATCATGATCCTTGCCCGTGAATCCGGTGAGCAACTGGAAATGGAAGACATCTCCAATAAATCATTCATGCCTGCCAGTTGTATGGAAGGCAGCGTAGCTGATTTCTACAAGGAGATGGCCAACCAGGAAGCTCATTTCAAGAGCCTGTTCCAGGAAGCTGCCAAAGAGGGAAAGAAACTGAAATTCGTGGCCAGCTTTGATAATGGCAAAGCCTCCGTTGGGCTGCAGCATATCGGGCCGGAGCATAACCTTTACCACCTGTACGGAAAAGACAATGTGGTATTGTTCTATACCAACCGCTATCCTGATCAGCCGATGGTGATCAAGGGCGCAGGAGCAGGCGCGGAAGTAACTGCCAGTGGTGTATTTGCAGATATACTTCGCGCAGCCCATTAATCAAATAAAACAAACAACACATGAGTCAGTCAGTTCAGGTGCATGCTCCCGCCACAGTGGCCAATCTCGTTTGCGGATTCGACGTATTGGGAATGGCATTGCATCGCCCCGATGATGTAATGACCCTCTCGCTGAAAGAAGAGCCGGGCATCACTATCGAACATACAGATATTTATCAGCTGCCCACTGAACCGGAAAAGAATGTGGCAGGTGCTGCTTTACTGGCCATGCTGGAAGAACTGGATAACCCTCCGGGCTTTCACCTGGTTACGGATAAACGCATCAAACCCGGTAGTGGACTGGGGTCCAGCGCTGCGAGCTCTGCAGGAGCTGTGGTAGCTGCCAATCATCTGCTGGGCAATCCCTTCTCCAATGAGGACCTGGTGCGCTTTGCCATGAACGGAGAGAAGGTGGCCAGTGGTGTAAAGCACGCAGACAATATCGCGCCCTGCATTTATGGTGGTATCACTTTGATCCGCTCCATTCATCCGCTGGATATTGTACAGCTTTCCGGCCCGCCGCTTTTTGTTACGGTAGTGCATCCGCAGATTGAAGTGCGGACAGCAGATGCCCGGCAGATCCTGCGCAAGGAAGTGCAACTCAAGAGCGCCATCAAGCAATGGGGCAATATAGCCGGATTGGTTGCGGGATTGCTGAAACAGGATTATGCATTGATCGGCCGTTCGCTGGAAGATGTGATCATCGAACCCGTGCGCAGTATCCTCATTCCGGGTTTTGATGATGTAAAATCAAAAAGCCGTGAAGCCGGTGCACTGGGCGGCGGCATATCCGGTTCCGGTCCCAGCATCTTTATGCTCAGCGAAAAAGAGTCCACCGCATACGAAGTGGAGAAACTGATGCAGGATGTATACACTAAGCTGGGCATCGATTTCAGGACATACGTTACAAGTATCAGTTATGAAGGTATGCGCATTTCGCCCGTGCCTTCTCAAACAACTTAAACAACCATCATGCAATATTATAGTCTGAACAGACAATCACCGGCCGTTGGTTTCAAGGAAGCGGCCATCAGCGGACAGGCGCCAGATAAAGGCCTGTATTTTCCTGAACGAATACCCCTGTTCGAAAAATCGTTCATTGAAAATATTGAAGGCCTCCGCAAAGAGGAGATCGCTTACCGGGTGATCAGCCCTTATGTGGGCGATGCTATTCCTGAAGATGATCTCCGCAGGATAGTGAGTGAGACCGTTAATTTTGAAATACCATTGGTACGCATAAACGAAAATATAAGCACCCTGGAGTTATTCCATGGGCCCACGCTGGCTTTCAAGGATGTGGGTGCCAGGTTCATGAGCCGCTGTCTCGGGTATTTCTCCCAAAGTGTCACTGAGAAAGTAGTAGTGCTGGTGGCTACTTCCGGAGATACCGGTGGTGCGGTGGCGCATGGCTTTTATGATGTACCCGGGGTGGAAGTGGTGATCCTGTATCCCTCCGGCAAAGTGAGCTCGGTGCAGGAAAAGCAACTGACCACGCTGGGTAAGAATATCCGGGCGCTGGAGGTGAACGGCAGTTTTGATGATTGCCAGAAACTGGTGAAGCAGGCTTTCGCCGATGCTGATCTTACTCAGCAGCTGTTTCTCACTTCCGCCAATTCCATCAATGTGGCGCGCTGGTTGCCGCAACAATTCTATTACCTGTTTGCCTGGCAGCAGTGGAAAGATAAACAACACCCTCCAGTGATCTGTGTGCCCAGTGGTAATTTCGGGAATATCTGTGCAGGCCTGCTGGCTTACTGTTCCGGAATGCCTGTGCAGCATTTTGTGGCAGCCACCAATGCCAATGCTGTTGTTCCGGAGTTTCTGCAATCAGGGGAGTACAAGCCGAAGCCTGCTGTGGCTACCATTTCCAACGCCATGGATGTGGGGGATCCCAGCAATTTTGTGCGTGTACTGGAATTGTTCAACCAGGAACTGGGCTCACTGAAAAATGTGCTGACCAGTTACAGCGTAACGGATGTGGAAACCAGGAAGGCAATCCGCGAAGTATACAACTCATATGGTTACTTACCCGACCCGCATGGGGCAGTGGGTTATAAAGCATTACAGCAATACCTGCAATCACACCCGGATGAGAAAGGTTTCTTTCTGGAAACGGCCCACCCTGTGAAATTCTATGATGTGGTGGAACCGGTGATCGGCAGCAATATTCCGTTACCGGAATCAGTGCGTTCTATCATGCATCTGCAAAAGGAAAGCGTGTTGATGGAGCCGGAGTATGAGGCGTTGAAGGCGGAATTGCTGACACTCCGCTGATATCCTTTGTTACACATAATGCAGGTATTGTTCATGCCTGCATTATTATTTTTGAAAGGAAAAGCAAACAGGCGGAATAGCAATGCTATTTTATCTGTAGTTTGCAAAACTTGTCTACGAACGTTTCATATAATCCCAGGGAACTGCTGCTACGTATTGCCGATGATGATACGAAAGCATTTACCCTCCTGTTTGATCAGTACTGGCTGCAGGTATTCGCCCATGTCCGCACTTATATCAAAGATGCCGCTCAGGCCGAAGATATCACGCAGGATATCTTCTTCAGTATCTGGCTCAACCGGTCTAAACTGGCCATTGTGGCCGATTTTGAGCCCTGGCTTCATGTTGTTACACGTAACAGGACCATCTCCGGATTGCGTAAACTGCTCCGGGAACCTGACAATGAATTTAATAGCTTCCTTCCTGAAATTGCAGCCCTGCCCGGCGATTCCCCCGTCATGCAACTCGATTACAAGCAGTCCCGTGAACTGCTTCAGCAAGCCATCGACCAACTGCCTCCCAGGCGGCGCCAGGTATTCAGGATGAGCAGGCAGGAAGGCCTCTCTCACCAGGAAATTGCCGATCAATTGCAGATCTCCAAAGCCACGGTGAATGAACATATCAGTGAAGCCCTCAGCTTCCTTAAATCAAAAATGGCCGGCTATCCGGGCCTTTTCAATGCCTTGCTTCTCCTGTCAGCTTGCTGGCTGGGAAGAAAATAGAAAAATATTTTTCGTTCCACCCCTTATCCTTCCTTTTTCATGCGTCCATTAAACAGCGCGAAGCGCTACCGATGTAAATATGGGTCCACAAGACTTTAGAAAAATGATTGCCGCCTGGCTGGATGGCTCTCTCGATCAGGAGGGCAGGAAGCTGCTTTCCAAACTGCTGATGCAGTCTGAATTCCAGGAGGAACTGGATAAGATAATGCAGGAGCAACAGCTGAAGGGGTATGCGATGCAGGAGGGTTTTGAAGATGCTTACCAGCGGATGCGCTCAACACTGCAAACCCGCGTGGGCAATAGGACTTCATATTTCAGAAGATACTGGTGGAGCGCTGCAGCAGCCCTGGTGTTGCTGATTGCCGGCACCTGGTATTTCGCCGGTGAAACAAAAAAGGAAGGGACTGCTCATGCTGAACAGTCAACAATAGCAGTTATCCAGCCCGGACAGGAGGGAGCTACACTCACCCTGGCCGATGGAACGAAAGTGCTGCTGGATACCCTGGGCAATGGCATATTTGCCAATCAGAACGGCGCAGCATTGTACCTGCAGAACGGACAGCTTGAATATAAAAATACCGGTGAAGAAAATGAAAAGGAAACATTCAATACGCTGGCAACACCCAAAGGCAGACAGTTCAGGATCATGCTCCCGGATGGCACTGTGGCCTGGCTGAACGCGGCCAGTTCTATCAGGTACCCTACTAGGTTCGCGAAAAATATCCGTAGGGTGGATATTACAGGAGAAGTGTATTTCGAAGCTGCGCCTGCAACAGAACAGGGCAGGAGAGTTCCTTTTTTAGTGAATGCTGATAACAGGTTTGAAGTGGAAGTGCTGGGCACTCACTTCAATGTGAATGCGTATGAAGATGAACCTTTGCTGAACACTACCTTGCTTGAAGGGAAAGTGGCTGTAACAGGCACACGCACCAAACAGAAAGTATTGCTGGAGCCCGGGCAGCAGGCTTCCCTCCAAAAGAAGCCAGCCGCAAAAGAACTCAGCGTAAGAAAAGCAGCCACTGGAAAAGTGATGGCCTGGAAGAATGGTGTGTTTGATTTTGAAGATGCCAGGCTGGATGAAGTGATGCGTCAGTTGAAAAGATGGTACGATATAGATGTGAAGTATGAAGCCGGCGTGCCCGATATTGAATTTGTTGGAAAAATGACCAGGGATATACCCTTGAATGGTCTGCTTATAGCATTGGAGAAATCAAATGTGCATTTCCGCCTCGAAGGAAGAACACTTGTGGTAACTCCCTGATACAATATTATACTTATCCGCCTTTCCTCCTATGTATAATGAAAAGCCGGAATCGATTGGCCTCGGTTCCGGCAACGTTTCAGCTGATCCTAAAAGGTTTCGCAACCACTTTTATTTACAACCAAAACAGTTCACAAGTTATGCAAAAAACTGCTAATGGTTGCCTGTATCTCCGTGCCCTGAACGGATGCAGGCTGCCTGCACAAATCTCTAAAGTGATGAGGCTGCTACCTATTTTCCTGTTCACTGCCCTGGTTTCGGCGCATGCCACCGGCACTGCCCAGTCCGTTACCATCTCCGGCAGGGACATGACCCTGAAACAGGTTTTCTCTGTGATCGAGCAACAAACCGGTTATGTGTTGTTCAGCAATAAAGAGCTGTTGGCCGATGCCGGAAAGGTTTCCCTGTCCATTGCTGATATGCCCCTACAGCAGGCGCTGGGCCTGATCCTGAAAGATCAACGGCTGAATTATATGATCCAGGGAAAAACCATCATTCTTTCGCGCAAAGCATTACCCCCTCCGCAGCCTGAATTACTGATCCTGCAGGTAGCACCGCCCATCACGGGGAAGGTCACTGATATGGATGGTATTCAGATGCCGGGCGTGAATATCCAGATCAAAGGTTCCGGAAAAGGCGTGGTATCCGGTGCCGATGGGAATTTTTCAATAACCGTCAACGAAGGCGATGTACTGCTCTTCTCTTTTGTAGGATATGCGCCGCGCGAGGTAACTGTTACTGCCGCCATGCTCAAAGGCCAAGTGCCACTGACAGTGAAGCTGAGCCCGGCCAACACCAAACTGGATGAAGTGGCGGTGGTGGTGAATACGGGTTATCAGCAGATCTCCCGCGAGAGAATGACCGGGTCTTACTCTTCCGTACAAACCAAAAGACTGGAAGGTAAACTGCAGCCCAGTCTGCTCACTGCACTGGAAGGACAGGCCGCCGGTGTTGCCATCACCAAGGGCGGTAAGGTGGAAGTGCGTGGCAGGTCCACCTTCCTGGGCAATGGAGAACCCCTGGTAGTGGTAGACGGGTTTCCTGTTACGGGTGGACTTGAATCCATCAATATCGATAATATCGAGACCTTCACTGTGCTGAAAGATGCCGTGGCCGCCTCTATTTACGGCGCCCGCTCCTCAAACGGCGTAATAGTGATCACCACTAAATCTGCGAAGAAAGGTAAACTGCAACTAAGCTATAAGGGCAGCACCGGGCTTACAGAACGCCCCCGCCTGTCTTACCTCAATAAGACCAGTGCGGCTGATTACGTGGATGCAGAGATCGCCAATTATAACAGTGATGCGGCCACCGTAAGGGATGACTATAATTACTACACCAGTTACGGCCGTGTAACACAATTGCTGGTAATGCATGAAGATGGGCTGATCACGGATGATGAATTGAATACAGAACTGGATAAACTACGCGGGAACAATACCATGGACCAGCTGGAGCGCCACCTGTTCAGAAACAGGTTCACGCAGCAGCATAATTTATCCATTTCTTCCAGCACCGATAAAAGTGCCACCAATGCTGCCATCCGCTACATCACCAACCAGAATAATATGCAGCATAGCAGCGACAACAGGTTGATACTCGATCTGAAAAACGACTGGAAGCCGCTGAACGGTGTAACGGTAAAGCTTTTCTCCAATATCAATTTCAGCTCCAGTAAGTCACCCATGAACACAGCGGATGATGTAACGGACTTCACCACCTGGAGCATCATGAGGCCTTATTACAACCTTGTTGACCAGTCCGGTAATCCGCAGGACATTCCCGCAGTAAGGCCTGAGATACTGGATCTGTATGCAGATTATGGTAACAGGTATGGCGGTCTCAAGAATATGGGTTTTAATCCTCTGAACGATCAGGCCCTTGAAACTACGAGGAACCAGAACTACCTCACAAGGCTGGGTGCCAGCGTATCCGTGAACATTATTGACGGGCTGAATGCTGAAGTGGGTGGTGTCTGGAGCAGGGGAAGCGGACTGTTGCGAAGCATCCGCGATGTGAACTCATTCTATGTAAGAAGTCAGTACAATGCTTCCTCCTCGAGGGCAACTCCCGGCAAACACTATCTGCCTGATGGAGGCATCATTTATGAAACCCGCAACCAGAGCGAGTCTTACACTTTGAGGGCGCAGGCCAATTATGGAAAGACATTCAATAAACTGCACCGTATTTCGGTTATTGCAGGCGGTGAGATAAACAAAGACGTGCTGGATAATAATATCTCTCCTGCCAGACCGGGTTATAACGATCAGGCAGGATCTGTTCAGCCTTTCAATTATATTGATTATAACAGCTATGCTTATTCGGCCGACTGGCTGTTCGGTGACGACTATGCCACATTGCCTAACGGATCATATCAGTTCCGCGATAACAGGTTCGTGTCTGTATATTCAAATGGTTCCTACGAATATGATAACCGCTTCATCCTGAGTGGCAGCATCCGGATGGACCAGGCCAATACCTTCGGCACCGATCCGCGCTACAGGTACAGGCCTAACTGGTCTGTGGGTGGCACTTACAAACTGGGACAGGAATCATTCTTCCATGTACCCTGGATCGATAAGCTGAACATTCGCGGCTCTTATGGTATCAATGGGAATATCTCACTGACTGAAGGACCTTATCTGCTGGTAGCACCGGGAGCCTATTCCCCGATCTCCGGCGGTATACCCTATACCATATCATCATTGCCCAATAATTCACTCCGCTGGGAGCGCACGCTGATCACTAATGTGGGAACGGATATGAGCTTGTTCGGGAACAGGCTCAACCTTACGCTTGATTTCTACAATAAGCTCAGCAAAGACCTCTTCTCGCCTGACTTCATCGATCCTACCTATGGCAGGTTCTCCGTTACACGGAATGCAGGTGCAGCCAGGAATACAGGTATCGAGCTTTCCCTGGAATCCGATGTGATCAGGAATAAGGATTTCGGCTGGAATGTGTACTTTATTGGAAGCTACAATAAAAGTAAGGTACAGGAGTTCAATTTCGATTATCCCAGTACCGGCTTCCTGACGTATAGTGCTGCCGCTCCCAATGCAATTCTGGGCAACAACGCAGGTGCTGTATTGAAACAAGGCTATCCCCTGGATGCCATCTTTGCTTACCGTTTTGCCGGACTCGATGATACGGGAACGCCACAGTATTATACGGAAGAAAAAGGTAAAGTGTACGGAAATGAAGTAACGGTAAAAGATATGGTGTATGCAGGAACGGCCAGACCGAAATTTGTATTGAGCCTTACCAACAGTTTCACTTACCAGCGCTTTGATGTAAGCTTCATGTTCATCTCCCAGCTCGGGGGAGTGTTCCGCAGGGATGCATTCAACGGTAACAATATCGATCACAAGGATGTTGGCCAGCGCTGGCGCAAACCAGGTGATGAACTGACCACTATCTATCCCAAATTATCTGCATTCAGCTCGGATGCCTGGTATTTCCCTTATTCAGATGTTCTGGTGGAAAAAGCAGACTTCATGAAGCTGAGGGACGTTACGGTGTCTTACAGGCTCGATAATAAGATCTGGGGCAATACAGGTCTCAACAGCGCACGGATCTATTTTCAGGGCCGCAACCTCTGGACGGTGAAAGCCAATAATGTGGGTATCGACCCTGAAGCCATCGAGCAGGGGCTCAATGCCACCGTTGTCAGAAGACTGCCGCTGATGCCTGAATTCTACATCGGATTTTCCGTAAACCTGTAAACTAACTATCATGCTTATTCGAAATATATCTATATTCATTGTCAGCGCCATTATGATCAGTTCCTGTAAGAAGTACCTGGACGTTAAGCCCAAAGGAAAACTGATCCCGGTAACAGTGGCGGATTACGATCATTTGCTCGACAATACCAATCTCATGGAATCCAATTTCCTCGACCAGAACAAAGGCGCCAGCCTGTCCGGGCTGGGAGATAATATCGAGATCACGGAAGGGCAGGCAAAAGTGGGGTATGTACTTGCCAGTCACCCCAACCTGGAACGGTATTATGCACATGTTTACCGTCAGCCGTACAAAGACCCGAACCTCCAGGATTATTTCTGGAGCAATGGTGTGTTAGGTATCTATCCGCAGATATCCTATTTCAACAACGTGATAGAAGGGATCCGTGGCATTGCCGGTAAGGCGGCTGAAGAAGAAGCCATGGGAAGAAGGTCCGTTGCACAGGCGCTGGTGGCAAGGGCCTGGTGTTATTTCAACGCCAATGGCGTATACGGGCCGGTCTACAAACCCGGAACGGCCAATGCCACCAAAACCATTCCTTACGTGGTAAGTCCAGATATCAACGTGCGTATTCCCGATCTCTCCACTTCCGGGGAAGTGGTGAACAGGGTGCTGCATGATCTGTACGCTGCGCTGCCTGATCTGCCTGAAAGATCCACCTGGCCTTCAAGAGCCGGCAAAGCAGCCGGTTATGCCATGCTCGCTTATTGTCATTTGTTCACCCAACGATACGACAGCGTGGAGTATTATTCAGATCTGGCCTGGAATGCAGGAGCAGCAGGCAATCCGGCGAATGTGCTTTACAACTACAACCAGTTCTCCTGGAGCACTGCCAATCCCATTACCAGCCCTATAATATCTGCGCAGGATACCAGGCTGCTCCTGGTAAACAACCGTGAAATGCTGTTCTACCGGGGAACCGATAAAGATGCAGGGATCGCCAGCCAGCTTTCGTATCCTTCCGCAGCTTTGATGGCCTTGTATGATCAGGCGAATGACCTGCGCTGGAAATTTTTCTATATCAATGCGCCCGGATATAAAACAAACCTTGGCGGAGGTTATGATGATGGTACACGAATCAGTAATTACCGCTTCCGGAAAATGAAACTGACAGAAGGATTTTCATGGCCCGAAGTATTGCTCATGCGCGCTGAAGCGTATGCCAGGAATAATAAACTTTCACTGGCCATTGCCGACCTCAATACGCTGCGCAAATTCAGGCTGCTGACCGGAACTCCTGATCTGACTACAGGCACACAGGACCAGGTGATCCAATGGGTGCTGGAAGAAAGAAGAAGAGAACTGCCGGTAGGTGGACTGAAAAGATTCATGGACCTCAAACGTTTCACATTGGATGCAGGAAAGCCCTGGTCCCAATCACAGATCACACATACTGTAGGCGGACAAACCTATACTGGCACCATCGACTCAAGGGATTTTATATTCCCTATTTCAAATGTGGTGCTGAAGTTCAATCCCAACTGGGGGATTTCGTTGGAAAACCGCCCGTTTTAATCATTAATGTACTACTATGAAAAAGTTGATCGTTGCAATAGTGCTGACGGGACTGTTGACTAACCTGGCTGCACAAACGAAAATTGTCATCAAAGGGATCGTAAAAGGTGATACGAAGGGATACAATAAGATCTATTATTTCGGAGACAATGTGAAAGAAGATTCTGTTGTAATGAAGGATGGCGCATTTACCATCAGTATCCCATGGGAGCCTGGTGTTGTGCCTTTCCTGTATTCTGAATATGATTCCAGGACCATGCAGGGGCCACCGGCTTTTCAGCTGGTGCCAGACGGGTCAGGCGTCATTTACCTGAAAGTGGCGGATATCACCAAAGGGATGTTTTCCGGTACTGTCAGCGGGAACAGAACTGCAGTGGCTTTCCATAAATTTGAAACAGGCAACAGGAAACTGAATGAAGAGATCAAAGCAGCGCTCGAAAAACGTTTTCCTCAGTCCGGCAAAAACGACACTAACAGAATAAAAGCGCTTGTGCAGCTGAAGCGGGAGAAAGTGCTTCCTTATGTGACCAGGTTTGTAGAAGCAAATGCCTCCTCCTACATTGGCGCTTATGTGTTGAGCCGTTATCAGAATATGCTCACTACAGCAGATCTCGAAAGGTTATACTACAAGCTCAGTCCTGCTCAACAGGCATCGGTACCGGGTAAGCCGGTGGGTGATCACCTGAATGGACTCAAGCTGGCTGCTATTGGCAACGAGGTAATTGACTTCACTTTACCAACGCCGGAAGGGGACAGTATTTCTTTCAGCAGTCTTAAAGGTAAATACCTGCTGATCGATTTCTGGAGCAGTTGGTGCGGGCCGTGTAAAGCTTCTTTCCCGCACATGAAAGCCGTATACAAAAAATACGGCGGTGAAAAATTTGAGATCCTCGGCATTTCCATCGATGAAGTGAGATCAGCCTGGCTGAAAGAGCTCAATAACCAGCAGCTTCCCTGGCCCCAGGTGCTGGATACGAAGAAGGTGTATATAAGTGGTTTTGGCGTAACTGGTGTTCCTACTGCCTTCCTGGTTGGTCCGGATGGTAAGATCCTTATGAAGGAGATCGGTTTCGATAAGAACGGGAACGGACAGATAGAAAAAAAGCTGAAAGAATTGTTTGAGCAATAGAGATTGAAAGTATTGCTATGAAAACGAAGAGGCTGTATCATTGATTTGATACAGCCTCGCTTTTTTAATTCAATCTTTCAAACACTAAATATTTAAACGATCCCGGCCAGCTCCAGGCTTTTCTTCTTGAGCTTCCTGATCTCCACATCTTCAATAATGGGGTCAGGTGCCAGTACCAGGGATGTATTATTTTCCCTCCACCAGTTATTGCTGCGCAGTTCCTGGAATGCCACTACGCCCACCAGGTATTTGCGGTCGGTTTCAGCATGCCATTCTTCGATCCACTCGAACTTGTCTTTGGGGATGAATTTCCAGTCGTCGAAGCTCACATACACGCGAACATAGAAGTCGTTGGTGAGCTCCTGCGGCGTATGGTGGTAGAGTTTCTTGTATTCGTATTTGTATTGGTAACGGAGCGCTGACAGGTCGCTCAGTACTGCAGATGCAGTAGGGAAGCTGCCTGCGCCTTTTCCGTAGAAGAATTGTTTGTCGGAGAATCCGCTTTCGATCACCACCCCATTGTATTCATTCTTTACAAAGGCCAGGTGGTCGTCGTGTTTGATGAACTGTGGCAATACGAATGCGGCCACTTTACCATTCTGGAGTTTCTGTGCCTGTGCCACCAGTTTGATATCGTAATGTTTCTCGCGGGCAACATTGGCGTCTCCTGCCTGGATGTTCTGGATGCCGTTAAATACGATATTATCGGGATGCTCGATAATGCCATAAGCATGAGTGAGCAGGAAGGCCCATTTGTTGACGGCGTCATAACCTTCCACATCCAGTTTGGGATCGGTTTCGGCAAAGCCGAGTTGTTGTGCCAGGATGAGCGCATCGCGGAAGTTCAGGTTCTCCTCGAACATTTTGGTGAGGATGAAATTGGTGGAACCGTTCACGATGGCTTTGATAGAGTGGAGGAGGTCATTGTCGTAATACTCTTCCAGGTTGCGGATCACGGGGATAGACGCACAGGCGGCGGCTTCGCAGAGGAAGGAGCGGTCTGTTTGTTTCTGCAGTTCCAGCAGTTCGGGCAGGTGCTCAGCAATCATTTTCTTGCTGGCGCTCACCACATCCTTTCCGTTCTTCAGGGCAGTGGAAACAATATTGAATGCATTCTCTGATTCATTGATCACTTCCACGATCACATTGATCTCGGGGTCGTTCAGCAGAACATCTTTATCCGTAGTGAACAGAGAATCTGGTGCGTTGCGTTTCTTTCCGGGGTTCTTGATACAGACTTTCTTTATGCTGGCTTTCAGAGATGGTGTCTGCTGAAGCACTTTATAAAGTCCTTCGCCTACTACACCAAAACCGAATAAGCCGATCGTCAGTTGCTTATGTGCGTCCATCGTTGATGATTATATATTGATAGTTGATTTGATATCGTTACATGGTTACTTCCCATTCGTCTTCAATGAGCTTCCAGTCATTGAAGGACTCATTGCCGCCGCGGATCTTCCAGTCAGAATCGATGGTCAGTTTGGAACTGATGCCACCCCTGGGGTTGCAGATCATTACGAGGCGCATTCGCGTTGGCTCGTAAGCTGCCTGGAGATCATCATAAATGATATTGATCAGCCGCTCATAGGAAGCAACGATATTGCGCAACTGGAAGATGTATTGCTTGAGTGATTTCAGTTCTATCACTTTCTTTCCGGGGTAGAAGGTGAGGTAGATCACGGCAAAGTCCGGTTGCTCTTTAACACCGAGGAATGTGAATTCCGGGATCTTGATCTTTATCTCGTACGCCTGGTCTGTAGGGTTCGGGATACCTTTCAAAATGCTACGGTCTATGTCTTTGTACGTTTTTAAAACTTCTGTGCTCATATACTTGGCTTAACAGGCAATTGTTTGCTTGCCTGTGTTGATTTTTTCCAGTTTGGCTGCGCTTGTATTGAATGCCTGTTCAAGGTCGCTGATCAGGTCCTGTACGTCTTCCAGGCCAAGGCTGAGCCTGATGAGACTGTCTGAAACACCCGCCGCCTGGCGCTTTTCAGCGGGGATGGATTTATGCGTCATGCTGGCGGGGTGGCTCACGAGGCTCTTGATGCCTCCAAGGCTTTCTGCCAGTTTGAAGAGCTGTGTGGAAGTTACCAGTGCAGTGGCTGCATCGATATGATCGGCCTTCAGCGAGAAACTCACGATGCCACCGAATCCTTTGGATTGTTTTTTCGCCACCTCATGGTTGGGGTGGGAAGCCAGTCCGGGATAATATACTTTATCAACGGCAGGATGCTGCTCCAGGAATTTGGCGATGGTGAGTGCGCTCTCACAATGCTGACGGAGGCGCAGGTGCAGCGTTTCGATGCCGCGGATCACCAGCCAGCTGTCGAATGGCCCGAGGATATTACCTGTTGCATTCTGAAAGAATTTGATCCTTGCTCCGAGCTCGGGGTCTTTGGTTACAACGAGGCCTGCAATGAGATCACTGTGGCCGCCGAGATACTTGGTGGCGGAATGCACCACGATGTCTGCTCCGAGGAGCAGGGGCTGCTGCAGGGCAGGAGTGGCGAAGGTATTGTCTACACAGAGCCAACAATTACTGGCCTTTGCGATTTTAGCGATGGCCTGAATGTCTGAGATCTTCAGTGTTGGATTGGTGGGTGTTTCCAGCCAGATCAGTTTGGTATTGGGCGTGATGGCGTTGAATACTTTTTCGGGATCGGTTGTGTCCACAAAATTGATCTTTACGCCAAACTGTGCATACACCTGTGTAAAGAGGCGGTAAGCGCCGCCATAGATATCATCTACCGCCACGATCTCATCGCCTGTTTTAAGGAGTTTGGCAACGGCATCGATGGCTGCGAGGCCTGATGCGAATGCGAGGCCTGTGGAGCCGCCTTCGAGCTGAGCGATGAGAGTTTCCAGTGTGGCGCGCGTGGGATTGCCACTGCGTGCATAATCATAGCCTTTGTTCACACCCGGTGCTTCCTGCACAAAGGTGGAGGTCTGATAGATAGGTACTGATACAGCTCCGGTCAACGGATCAACGGGAATGCTGTGAATGAGTTGTGTTGTCGCTTGCATGATAAACAGTTTTTGTGATGAGTGCTGATGAATGTGTTTTTTTCAGTGCGCACCATCGTTGATGATTGTGATTAAACAGTGTTCTGCGACAGCCATTATCAAGAGTGGAAAACGATCGGGAGAGTTGTTCTGCGCGGCTGCGGAGGCTGGCAAGCTTTCCTGCAGGGGCAAAAAAAAACTCTTCCGATAGTCAGGAAGAGCTTTTCAATATGTTTTGAAGGCGTATTGTTTGAAGCTATTATCTGACTTATCAGTCCGCTGTTAAGCGGTGGTATTGGCACCTTTTCCTCTGTTTTTGTAAACGGAGAATAGGTTGTCAAGGCTTCATCGGGCCATTTCCCTCTGCCTTTCTTGATAAGAGATGTAAAAAGAACTGGTGCAAAGATAATCAGCAATCTGATATAAACAAAAAAACCTGGAAACCGGAGTTTCCAGGCCTATAATAACGGCGGAAAAGAGACCGTTTAGAATCTGTATCCTACAGAAACACCGAAACCGGTATTCTTGGTTTTGCCTTCAGGCTTTTCTCCCTCGAATTTCGGGGCGAGATTGAGCATGCCTAACTGGGCATTGAGTTGAACAGAGAATTTGCTGGCGAACTCGTACCCGAACAGCAGGTTACCACCGGCGTCGATACGTTTCATCGGAACTTTACCTACGTAATCAGCAGCTTTTGCATCGTTCGTGAATTTGATATCGGCTTCGCCGTCATCACCTTTAAACTTGCCTGTTACGCCGATACCTACGTAAGGTCCCACACCCATCAGGAGTTTGCCCTGACCCAGGTCAGCTTTGTAGAGGAAGTTAACAGGAACTTCAATATAGCCGATGTTTGCTTTTACGTCACCGGAACCTTCCAGTTTTGCGCCTTTGGTGCTGAAAAGCACACCTGGCTGAAGGAAGAACTCGTCAGCAAGAGGAATTTCAGCATTCACTCCAACATTGAATCCGGTTTTGAGTTTGTTATTGTATTTATCGCCACTTGCATCTTCACCTGTCAGATTCTGAAAGTTTACACCTGCACGAACACCAAAAGTGGTTTTGTTCTGTGCCTGCGCTGCACCTGCCATCAGAGCTAAGATTGCGCTAAGAGCCAAAAATTTCCTTTTCATTTGCTTGGTTTTTGTTTAAGAATTGGTTTGTTTTTAAGGGTTGTTTATGATTACTGATTTGCTTCTTTCTTAGCCTCATTCTTCATTTTCTCATTGGCTGTGATCAGGAAGTTAACGCGACGGTTCTGTGCGCGGCCTTCGTCTGTATCATTGGTTGCAACCGGAGCTGATTCGCCATAACCTTTTGTAGTTACACGTCCGCTTGCAACACCATTCCTGGTGAGGTAACCAGCTACTGAAGTAGCTCTTCTCTGAGACAGCTGCATATTGTACTCATCGGTACCCCTGCTGTCTGTGTGGCCCTGAACCTCGATATTGGTATCAGGATAATCTTTCAGGATGGCAACCAGCTTTTTCAGACTTGCTTCTGTTGAAGGAGTCAGGTCAGCTTTGTCGTAACCAAACAGTACTGCATTCTTATCTGCAAACTCAACAACGATACCTTCGCCTACACGCTCAACGGTGGCTCCGGGTACTTCGTTCTTGATCTCAGATGCCTGTTTGTCCATTTTTTTTCCGATCACAGTACCAGTAACACCACCCACTGCGGCCCCGATGATGGCGCCCAGTGCCGTATTCCCTGCCGCTTTACCGATCACCGCACCTACTGCGGCGCCGCCGGCCGTTCCGATTACTGCTCCTTTTTGTGTTTTGTTCATGCTGCTGCAGCCTGCTAAAATCACAGATACTGCCATAATTCCTGTCAGGGTGTTTTTAAGTTGTTTCATAAACTTTTTTTTAAATGTAAATCAAGGTAAACTTCCAATGAACTGATTGTTCGCTAATTATTCAGAGCAGGCTAAACGAGGTCACAAAACTCATTAAAATTAGCAATACTACATACAGTAGAATATCCACCTGATCTTGAAAACTCATCCTTGCCTTTTCAATTTTTATACCACAATAGCATTCTGGTACCTATCTCATTGACAATGAGCTTGAAAAAGTAGTTGGAGTTCTACAACTTTTCCGGTCTGCTTTTGTTCTTATCTTTGATGTTTCCCCGGTGTGGACTGCGATTTGTGTAATTCTCTCAATAAAATGCAGCCCGGAAACAAATTTAAACACACCCTCTGCAATTATGGCAAATGGTAAAGTAAACAAGGCAGTGCCAGGTGAAAACGGACAAAATAACGGAACGGCACAGCAGGAA
>NZ_JBQCGW010000301.1:0-68605 GCF_051955275.1 Pseudobacter sp.
CAACAATTTTTTCATATAAGATGATTAGGGTCTTTCAATAACGATCCTTAGCTAAAAATAATATTTATTCCAGAGCTTGAAAACAAATATTTCTGAATCTACGGTGTATATACCTGAACATTACGGCTGAACGACTCTTCCAGCGAAATAAAGGTCTCAGTTCTTTCAATACCCTTGATCTTCTGCAGTTCATCGTGCAATACCGCCCTCAACTGGTTGATATCTTTACAGATGATCTCGGCAAACATGCTATAGTTACCCGTGGTATAATTAAGCCGGATGATCTCGGGGATCTTCTGAAGAGCGATGGCCACGGAATCGTACAGCGAGCTCTTTTCCAGGTAAATGCCTATGAAGGCAATCACATCATAGCCCAGCTGCTTCATGTCCACGTTTAATTTAGTACCTTTAACTATACCTGCTTCCTGGAGTTTTTTGATACGGACGTGGATAGTACCTCCTGATACAAATAATTTCTTACCCAGATCTGCATACGAAATCTCCGCATTATCTATCATCTCATGGATGATCTGAAGGTCCAGTTTGTCAAGATTCAATTTAGCTCCCATTTTGCAATCAGTTTTTTCTAATTTTCAAACTAACGGTGCAAATATTTATATAATCTCGAAACTTTCAAAATTTTTGTTGGAAAATCTTCAAGGAATTGCCCGTTTTCTTTAATATTGCATTGTAATTAGTTCTTAACAAAACGACAGATACTGTGGAGTGATGGAATCTTGGCAGACATGCCCTCTTGTCTCGGGGGTGGGGGTCACAGGATAAACGTAGTGTAATGCCGGACTGGTTCACGCTGGTTCGACTGGGGTTGACCACCGCAGGTTGCGCTATTGCTAACTGCCCCGTGGAGGTTCGAGTCCTCCCTCTACAGCAAAACCCTTCCGGAGGCCGGAAGGGTTTTCTTATTTTATGGCATTTGTATCTTACTACGCCTGGATCATCTCCAGGATGCCTTCATTCCGGATGATCATCATCCCCTGCCTGTCCTCCGTGATCCCCTCAGCCAGCCTGTAGGTATACCTCGGTACCACCCCGTCCATTATGGTAGGCATGTACACAAAACGAATATTGGCCTTCCCTTTTAAGGCTTCGCCCACTTCAATGATATGGGTGGAAACGATAAACAGACAATCCTGGTAGTCTGCAAAAGACTCTGTTACCGCCAACGTGCCGTCGTAAGCGTCTTTCACATTGGTACCCTTGAACAGCTCATCAAACATCAGCATCAGCCTTTTGCCACTGGCCGCCGCTTCAGCAGCCTGCTTCACCCGTACCACTTCTGCATAAAAATGGCTATACCCCAGGCTGATATTATCCGCCACATTGATGGAAGTGTACAGTCCTTCCCGCACGGAAAACTGCATACTTTCCGCTGCCACCGGAAATCCCATATGCGCCAGGTAAAGCCCGATGCCGATGGATTTCATCAGCGTGGATTTTCCGGCCATATTGGCCCCGGTCAGGAACAGCACGTTGCTGCCTTCCTTCATCTGCAGATTATTTCCAATGGCCTTGTCGATGCAGGGATGACGAAGGCCGGTTGCAGTCAGCAGGTTCTTAACAGCCGGTAACGCCTGTGCATACGTAAAGCCCTTTTTTACCGCCACTTCGCTCACTGCTATGTAAACATCCACTTCATAAATGAAACGCAGAACGGTTTCCATGCTGGCCGAATACCTGCTTTTGAGCAGGTAATCATATTGCGCCAGTGTCTGAACCGGCAGGTCTTTATATATATCGATGTTCAGCAGTTTGTTCAGGGCAGGCTCGGATAAAATACCAAACACCTCCCGCATGCTGGCAGCAAATGGTCCGCTTTCTTTTTCCCGCTCTACAAACGCATAACATTTACCGAGAGTAACGATAGTGGCCTGCAAGCCCTGTACGATCTTTTTAAAACGTTCATCGCGGGTTAAGCTGGCCAGCATTTTTTTGATGAATGTTCCTGCAAGGGCTGTCATTGCCGATTTACCCGAGCCTGCATCCAGGTATTCACGCATCAGGCTGATCTGCTGCACATCAAAAGGAAAGCGAAAGCCTGCCTGCTGGAAATAAAGAAAGATGCTGCTGCGCTGGTTGATGGCTTCCGCATTTTCCAGTGGCGAGCGGAACATCTCATCAAGCAATTGCTCGCCTCCTCTGGTTTTCACCTGGTTGAACAGGTGATACACAGAACCCTGACGGAACTTGCCGAGCAGGTTCAGTTCATCCAGCGTCTGCCTGTCGATATTGAAACTCATGATTTGTATTATTGTTTATTTAAACAGCTCTCTTCTTCCCTTTTTCTAAAATATCCAGAATGCCTTCATTGCGGATAATGATCATACCATGCCTGTCTTCCGTGATGCCACGCTCCAGTTTGTAGGTATATTCCGGAACATGACCATTCATACGCGTGGGCAGGTACAGAAAACCTGCGTTGGGCTGCCGCTCCAGGTCTTCGCCTGCTTCCACAATATGTGAGGAGATGATGAAAAGACTGTTTAGTCTCGAAGCGAAAGCTTTGGTAACCGCTACTGTGGCCTCATGTGCATCTTTCACATTGGTTCCCCTGAACAGCTCATCAAATACTATGAAGAGCGATTTTCCTGATTTCAGTTCTGCCGCTACTTTCTTCACCCGCAATACTTCAGCATAAAAATGGCTGGCGCCGATGCCGAGGTTATCCGGCAGGTTGATGGTGGTATAAATGCCATCCATAACCGAAAATTCCATTTTTTCAGCAGCTACCGGAAATCCCATATGCGCCAGGAAAACCGCAGTGCTCAACGATCGCAGGAATGTGCTCTTGCCAGCCATATTGGCGCCGGTAAGAAAGATAACGCCCTGTTTGCTGTCCATCGTAATGTCATTGGTGATGGCATTCTGAACTGCAGGATGGTATACACCTTTCAGGAGAAGCCGGGCCTTCCCTTTTTCAAGCGCTACCGGAAAAATGAAATTCCGGCTGTTGGCCACTTTACCTATTGAAAGGTATACATCGAGGCTATAGAGATACCCCAGCAGTTTTTCGATCCGGTTGCGCTCGCGGGTGCGGAACAGGAGATCATAGGCTGCTACAGCGGAATAAGACAATTTGCTCTTCAGGTTTTCCCGCATGGCTGGCTCCAGTGCAGGATCAGCCAGCAGTTCAGCTATCAGGTTACGTTCATGGCTATACGCTTCAATAGCTTTCACTGCCGGCTTATCTATGAACTCCTTTACAAGCTGTATCAATTCAGTAACAGCGCGGACCCCGTTCTGCACATCCTTTTCACTCAGTTGTCCCTGACCGCCCTGCCCCGGCTGATTGCCGGGGTGGGCCAGGTACTTCTCTGCCATGTCGAACAGGGAAGCATTGAACGGGAAAACGAGATCAAGGCTGGCAAAGCGGCTGATCAGGCTGCTTCTGTTGTTGATGGCCTGTACATCGGATAAGGGATTGCGAAACATTTCCTGCAACAGGTTTTCGCCTCCATGTGTATGGGTATGATTATAGATATCATAGATACCCGCAACATCGCGTTTGCTGAAGATCCGCAGGTCATCGATGGTTTGTTCGTCTGTATGTAGTTTCATCTCCATTCATTTTATTGTCTTTTACGGCGGATCAGCAATACAGTGCCGCCGATCAGCAGTAAGGCAGGTAATATATAGAGTAAGGCTGTTTTAAACACCATTACATTCGGGTGTGTAAAATCAAGGCGGGCGTCTTCGGGTTTTTCCCACCACACAAAGAGAGGAAACTCGTTATAAGCAAGCCAGCTGTAAACCATCTGAAAGGGATCACTATTGGTCATCCGGATAGGGCTGAGCCAGTCTGCATCGCTGGTGATAACGATCCGCTGTTCTTTCCCATTGATCTTGCGTGTGAGTTTCAACCCGGTTACAAAAGAATCAACTTTGTAATCTCCTTCGGAAGGAGTGAAAACCGGTGCGGCGGAATCGATCACCAGGTTTCCTGCCTTGCACCAGGCCATTCCTTTAAAAGTAACCAGGATGGGTTCGATGGTAAATGAACCGCTATCTGACCACTTCAGCGGAGCCACTCCTTTGGTGATCTGTCCCATGGTGTCGCCGTCAGTTCTTTTGAGATAAGAAGAATATGCATCAGCCATGTTTGCTCCCGCCCAGTTGAAATAACTGACCACCATATCAGGAGTATTGTCCTTTGACAATTGTACCAGTTTACCTGGCATCATTTCCACTCCCAACTGACGAAGAACAGGATTGATCACTGCGGCCTTTTCCGGCTCGCCAAGGATCAGCATATTACCGCCCTTGCTGATATAGCTGGCAATCCTTTTCTGTACGGTATCGCTGAGTGCTGTCTTGGGATCGGCCAGCACCAGTGTTGCTGTATTTTCCGGGATCTCTTTCTCCCCGATGGCAATGGTATCTATGTCAAAGCCATTATTAACAAGGGAGATGCGGGATCCCCTGGAAACTGTATGTGAACCATATTCACGTTCCCCGGATTTTACTATCGAGCGCTCGTAATGTCCTGTAGAATAAAGCAGCTGTGGCATTTCAGGCAACATCAATCGTTTAAAACCTGCCGCCACTTCGGGTTCGTCTGGCCAAACCATCGCATCATCGTAGGTACGGAGAAACGTGGATTTGCCTTTATATTCAATTTTCATCACCATCCGTTTTCCTTCGGGGGAGAGGTCTACCATCTTTCGGATCTCTTCAGGTTTCTTGAACATCTTCACATCCAGGTTCCTGGCATCCGCCATGAGGTCAGCTATTTCATGGATATTCTTTCCCGGAAAACTCTTGTACAGGGAACTATCGCCGTCCATGGTATCATAGTAGTATACATAGTTGAACTTGAACTGTGGTTTGAAACGTATGTATTTCGACCAAAGTGCCGCCAGGTAATTGTTGCGTGATTGTGGCAAGCCATAATCAAATCCGCGGCCGAAAAAGTTGCAGTAAAGTGTTACTTCAATGGGATCATCGCCCAGTTCCTTCACCACCTTCTGTGTTTTTACATGAAGGGTATTCACCTGGGCCCGGGTTGTATCCCAGTAGCCAATGAGGGTAGGTCTTGAACCGATATATCCTATTATCAGGCCGCAGGCAATTACAGCCAGGTATTTTCCTGTTTTCAGCCACCAGGGTTTGCTCTCCCTTGCTCCCTGAACTTTCAGATAAGTGAAAGCCACAAACATGCAGATAATAACCAGGAAGTAGATCAGGTCATTGGTGTTGATCAGTCCCACCATCATATTGGCGGTCCTTCCTTTGATTGACAGGAAATAAGTCAGGTCCCGTACAAAATCATATTCCTGCCAGAGCTTACCTACAAAGCCAAGCAAAAAGAGCAACATGAAAGTACCCAGTGCAGAAATGATCTGGTAAGTGGTGAGCGAAGACATGAACATACCGATGGCAGTATAGGTACAAACCAGCAAGAAGAACCCGAGGATAGCCGACCACAACATGGCATATTCAGCATTTTTGATCCCGGCGATACCGATACACACAAACAGTGCGATCACTAATACCAGGATAGTATTGAATGCTATGATGGCCAGGTATTTCCCAAGCACAATATCCCTTGATCTCACGGGAGAAGAATACAATAGCCTGATCGTTCCATTGGTGATTTCTCTACTGACAATCCCCATGGTAAGCAGGGGCACAAACAGGTAGAGATTTTGCAGCGAGTTCACAAAGATTCCCATTTCGTTCAGGAACACACCTCGTGTAATAGAACCCTGGAAGTTCTTGAACTGCCCACCAGAGTATTTGAGCATCATATCCTGGAATTTGGCGATCGGCTCCATTGCATTCACGAAAAAGAATGCGCACTGCACCAGGAATGCTATGCAGAGAAACCAGGCAACCGGAGAATAAAAGAGGTTACGAAGCTCTGTTTTAGCTATTTTGAAAATCATCTTCATGGCTGATCGTCTTATTGGTGGGATTGATTGGATAATTGTTTGAAAATATCATCGAGCAGGGTTTTGTCGACCTGCATTTCACGAAGCCTCCATCCCTTATGAACGCAGGCGTCTGCAAGTCTTTCCGCGAAAGCATCGTCTTCATCAAAATAAACGCGCACCTGTTTATCGCTGAGGTATTCCGCCCTGGTGGCCCCTTTCACCTGCATTAGTTCTTCAATAGGTGGCATATTCTCCAGGCGCAGCAATATGCTCTGCGGCTGCGCGTAGTTGTTGAATGCATCCATCGTATCGGAGAAAATGATACGTCCGGCTTCGATCATGATGATCTCCCTGCAGAGGAGGTGGATCTCTGAAAGAATATGTGAAGACAATAACACTGTATGCTCCGTGGCTATCTCCCGGATCAGCTTACGCGCTTCAATCAGCTGGTTGGGATCCAGTCCGGTAGTGGGCTCATCCATCACCACCAGTTTGGGTTTGTGAATGATAGCCTGTGCAATACCAACCCTTTGACGATAACCGCCGGACAGGTTGCGGATCAGCCGGGTGCTGAAATGCGCGATGCCACATCTCTCTTTGGCTTCGCCAACAGCCGCTTTTATTTTGTTGTCTGGTATCTGGCGCAATTCTGCCGTAAAGCTGAGGTATTCATCTACGGTAAGGTCCATATGCACCGGAGGCTGCTGAGGCAGAAACCCGATGTACTGCTTTGCTTCCAGCGGATTCCTGCGGAGATCGATGCCGTTTATGAATACATTACCTTCTGTTTGGTTCAACACCCCGCAGAGAATATTCATCATGGTGGACTTACCGGCTCCATTGGAGCCAAGCAGACCCACTACCCCCGTCTGGTTGATCTCGAGATTTATGTCACGGACCGCCCAGGAGCTGCTGTACTTATGACTCAGCCCTTCAATTTTAAGAATGGTACTCATAATATTTTTTATGGAAAGAAAACGATAGTCGTTATAAGCGTATATATATTTACGTTAGAAACTATTGACCCGCACAACGGCAGGCGCATTGACACCTGTTCCGTTCTTTTCGCCGGAAAGGGCCATGGTATTGCTTCTCCAGATCCATCCATTTACCTGGTCAGGCTGGAAGAGGTTCAGGAACGGAGTTATATACGACCTGATCAGCGTTCCTGTGCCTGCTTCGCGGAATTCAAACTCGTAACTGTCGATACCGGGCTTTACCGGGAGTTTTATAAAGGCGGATGCTTCTTTGTAGGCAATTGAAGACACCAGGGAACCTGCCGCATCCCCTTTGATATTCACACTCACCGCGCCGCTATTGGCCAGCACATTCACAAACCGGAATCCGCCTGAGCTATCGGTAACTGGAAAATAGGGAACATCATCTTTGAGGAAGAGGGCATCAGGCTCAGTACGGCTGCCAATCAGGAAAAGTGAACTGATAGAAGCCACCGGCAGATCTACAGTTTTGATCAGTACTGGCTGGCTCTTATCAGTAGTATCAGGCATACTGAAGAAACCGATGGTTTGAGTGCCGCTTTGCGAATTGAACCTGTTCTGATAAAATGTGAATGTGTTGAAATAAAGGAAGGGGGCGCCATAATAAGCAATGGGCTCCGTTCCGCTGAAATTTGCGATAATGGTATTGGTGCCCCGCATCATGTTTACGATAGTTAGTGAGGCAGTCCCCTCCAACGGTTCATCCTTTTTGCAGGAAACCATGGTGGTACACATCAATAATACCGCTGCAGCCAATACATATTTAGATCTGAACATAGAAGTCATTTGAGTATGAATATTACGTTTACCTGTAACCGATATTCTGGGTCAGCCTGTTATTGTTCTGCAACTCATTCACCGGGATAGGGTACACCAGTTGATAGTCTCCCTCCCAGGGTTGTTTGTATCCCACCTGCGACAATACTTCGGTTGCTTTTCCTGTTCGCTTGAGATCAAACCAGCGATGGCCCCACTCTGCAAACAATTCTGTCTGGCGTTCTTTGGCAATAGCCGCTTTAAGCTGATCCGGTGTAAGAGTTTTCGGCAAAAGGTCAATGCCTGCCCTGCCCCGGATGACATTGAGATCATCCACAGCTGCAGAGGCGCCACCGGAAGCACCGAGCGCATTGGCTTCCGCCCTGATGAGATATTGCTCAGCAAGTCGAAGGGCCATATAATATTCTCCGGGCACGCCAAACATAGCATTGGACTGGCCTGTTTTGTACTTGGTGGGATACCATGTGTAATTAGGCGGTGCTGAAGGGTTGTAGCCGGTGTTGTCTGTACTGTCTAACCACAGATCATATCTCTTATCTCCACCTTCAAAAGCACTCAGCAACTCAGGAGTGATGCGGGCTCCTGCCGGATGCTTGAATGGCACTAACGGGTTGATACAGTAGCCTTCGGGTGTTGCATTTCTCAGCGTGGCATTTTCCTGAGTTTGTTTCAACTGCCAGATCGCTTCCCTGCTCTGGTAGCTGAATACGTTATTGAGGTCAGGCTCCAGTTCAAATATGATATGCTGATCAATTACATCCGTGGCAGCTTTCATAGCATTCTCATATTCCCCGGTAAACAGGTACACCCTCGCAAGCATGGCAGTGGCCGCCCATTTGTTGGGTCTGATCCTTTCCCCACCGCCTACGGTATATCCGGTGGGTAATGCCGCTTGCGCATCTTTCAGATCGTTGATGATCTGGTCATACACCAGCCGTTGCGGAGTGCGCGCCATATTCCAGGTCTGGTTGAAATCCACTGTAAGCACTAATGGCACATCTCCGAAAAAATTGGTGAGATAGAAAAAGCTGAAGGCCCTCAGAAATTTTGCTTCTGCGATCAACTGTTTACGGGTACTGTCGCGCAGGTCTTTTGACGTGGAACCGGCAATACCTTCAATCACAGCATTGGCACCATAGACGATCTTATACGCACTGCTCCATACTTCGGCAGTACCAAGACTGGTGGTCAGCATTATTTTATTTTCCTGTATTGCCCGGAAATTAGACACACCGGATACCTGCGTCATTTCATCTGAGCTCAACCCTCCAAGCAGGGTTGAAAGACCGCTGGCGTATGCTTTGTAAGGAACGTCAATGAAAGATTGCATTCCTTCTCCATTGACCATTCTCGAATAAACTCCCGCAAGAGCGCCTTCAGCATGTGCATCTGAACTGAAGATCTGCACAGTGGAAATAGTGTCCAGTGGCGGATCTATTTCCAGCATTTTTTTACAGGAGGTGCTGGATATTGCCAGAATAAAGACCGGCAGCAATGTTTTGGTAATTGTATGTAGATAGCGCATAACGCTTGATTTAGAAGTTGATGGTAATATTGCTGGTGATCAGCCTGGGATTAGGAACGTTAGACAGGCTTTGCATCTCCGGATCGAGTCCTTTGTACCGTGACAGCACAAACAGGTTCTGAGCATTCACGGAAATAACACAACCTTTCATACCCGCTTTCTTCAGCAGCTTTTCAGAAAATGAGTAGCTGACGGAAGCATTGGTCAGGCGCATAAAAGATGCGTCGGTAAACGAGCCATCGGAAGTATTGATATTGGAACCGCCTGCTGTAGTGTAGCGCTGATAATAACTATTGTCGCCAGGCTTCTGCCAGTGATTTTTGATCAGATCATCCGGAAGGAACATATTCATCATTCTTCCTACAACAACTCCATTCAAAGCATTGTATCCATACTGCTTCTTGAATTGAAACGTTAGGAAGAGGCTGAAATTCTTATAATATACAGTTGGCATGAAAGCTCCCAGGAGAATTGGGTTACGGTCGCGCTCTATATAACGGTCATCATCACCTGTACCGGGTATTGTATTCAGGTTGATCCTGGCAACACCATCATTATTGTAATCCTTGAATGCGTATTCACCAGTTAGCGGATCCACTCCCAACAGGTGCAGGAGATATTCCGTTGTAAGTGATTTGCCCACTTTGTAGCGGGTAGCGTATGGAGAGTTCTCGATGCCCGGGTAAGAAACCAGTTTATTGCGGTTGGCGGAAATATTGAATCCGAGATTAACGTTCAGATCTTTTTTCTCAATTACTTTCACCGCCAAAGTTGCTTCCAATCCTGAGTTGCGGACCTGAGCTCCCCAATTCCCGATCACTGATGGGAAACCGGTTATGATTGCGGTGGGAATTTCTGTAAGCTGGTTATTGGTTTCTTTCACGTAATAATCAACACTGAGGGTCAGCCTGTCTTTCAGGAAGCCCAGTGTGGTGGCCAGGTTCAGCTGTCTGTTGGATTGCCAGTGGTATTTATCGTTCACGGCCTGTGTAGGCACATAACTCTGAATGCCTCCGTAGGACCATACAGGCATCTGGTAGGCGGCAGGGTCCGTTACACTCCAGCGTGAGAGATAGCGATAATCCTGCCCCATGTCTGAACCGGTAACGCCATAACTGCCGTTGAATTTCAGAAAGCTGAACCATTCCGGCAATAGCTTGCGCATGAAAGTTTCTTCTGAGGCGATCCAGCCGAGGCCTGCCGATCCGAAATGGCCGAACTGTTTGCCAGGTGCAAAGCGGGATGAGCCATCGCGCGCTCCGCTGAGGTTAACGAGGTATTTATTATCCCAGTTGTAGTTCAATGTTGTACGCAGTGAAACGAATTTATTCTCTCCGTAATTCTCAATGGTAATCTTGAAAGGCGCATTGTTGATACTATGGAGCATATTATCATTGGTATAGCCCATGCCCCAGTTGGTCAATCCGCGTACAGTGGAATACTGGTAATTGCCCATCAGCTGAGCAGTCAATCTTCCTCTGCCGATCATAGTGGTATATGAAATGCGGGGATCTAAAACAATGTTGGTGCTTTTGGTGTTGCCGAACATGGCGTCACCCAGTGGAAAGCTAAGCGGATCGAGTGATACTATCGGCACAAGGCGTTGGTTGTTATTAAGGGCAGTACCCACACCAGCCGACATGTTTACGCTAAGGCCAGGCAGCAGCTCATAACCAATATTGATATTTCCGTTGAACTGGTTGGATTTTGAAAGCATTGGTTGCAGGAGATAACCGAACACAAATTTCTGCAGTACTCCGGTCCCCATTCTCCAGCCCTCGAAATTGAGTTTGCCATCTTTATTGTAGATCGGTGGTGCGTTGGGTGGCAGGTTATAGATATCGAAACCATAATTAACCGCATCCACTTTTGTGGTGGCGTAATTCATGATCGCTTCCATCGTCAGCTTTTCATCCGGACTGCGGTGCCTGAAATTGAAAGCGAATGACCCGCGCTGTGTACCTCCGGAACTGGCCATCAGGTCCACCTGTTTGTTATAGGAGGCGTTCAGGCGAAATGTATTCCGTGCATCTCCACCGGATAATCCCACGGAAGCCATGTTGGACCTGCCTGTTCCCAGTATTTCCTTTTGCCAGTCGGTCTGGCGGGTACTGTCCCATAATAACAGATCCGGAGCCGCTTCCGGGGAAAGGGAATAGATACCGTCATTTTTGAAAGCCTCCCTGCGGATTGCCAGATAGTCCTTTGTGCTCAGCATTTTTACATGGCGTGATGGTATCACCAGACCATCCTGGTAGGTGATATCCACTTTCGTTTTGCCGGGCCTTCCCTTTTTGGTGTTGATCAATACCACGCCGTTGGCGGCCCTGGAACCATAGATGGCTGTTGCATCAGCATCTTTCAATACCTCAATACTTTCGATATCTCTCGGATTTAACCCAAAGAGCGGGCTCTGGCCTTTAAGCATGGCAGGACCAGCCTGTTCAATGCCATAGGAAACGCCATCCTGTATTGCCCCCTGCAGGTTCACCTGGTTGATAGGGATGCCATCCACAACATAGAGCGGGTCTGTGATCTGATTGGGGTCGATGGCATTTCTGCCCCTGATCTCAATCTTAACAGGAGAGCTGGAGTTGCCCGCAGTAGGCGTCATCACCAGTCCGGGTACTCTTCCCTGCAATGCCAGCAGGGGATTCATTACAGGCTGCCGCTCGATCTCTTCAGCAGTTACCTTGGCAATGCTGCCCGTGCTCAGTCTTTTACTGGTTACACCATATGCTTTTACTACAGCCCTGTCTAGCTCACTGGTAGCCAGTTTCATGCGCACTGAAATATTTGATTCCAGGTCTGCCGATCTCAATGTAACGGACTCATATCCGATGAAAGTGAAAGTGATCTTATCTTCTGCTTCAACATTTTTCAGTGTGAAAGCGCCACGTTCATTGGTTTGCGTTCCTCTTGCAGCACCCGCAACCAGGATACTCACAAAAGCGAGTGGCTGATTTGTCCTGCTGTCATATACATTACCTGAAATATCCCGCGGCAGCAGAACGATCATGGGGGTTGACCGCTGATCGCCATTTAATGATGTACTATTCTTTTTAGACACCACGATAGTGTTTCCTACCATGCTGTAAGTAAAATCCGTTTTGCTGAGGATGGTGCGCAGGAATTCTTCCAGCGGTTGATTCTTAACATTAACGGTAGTGGTTACCGTGCTGTCCAGCAGCTTCGGATTGAATACCACCACATATTTTGTCTGCTTTTTTATTTCCTTGAACAATTTCTGCAGTGACACATTCTTACCACTGTAAGTGATGGATTGTGCACTAACGGAAATGGGTATGTGAATAATAGCTATCAGCAGTATCGATAACAATATTTTCAATATCCGCCGTTGCGGCAATATTGGCGGAGTTTTACTACTGGCAGCAGGCCAGGTTTGGGAACATTGCATAGCTTTGGTTTTGGGAATGTGAACAGATACATTCATGGCAATACGATTCTGTTTGCTTTTCAGCATTGATGATGTACGGCAATAAATTTTAAGGAAAAGTTTAAACGCAGTCTAAGGCTTAACAGTCAGGCGCCTGCCTTCCAGGGAAAAATGGACGCCCATTTTTTCCAGTACGGTCAGAGCCTGCACTAGTGTAAGGTTCCGGTTCACTTCACCGCTGAACAAAATATCCGGATCATTTTGTTCCATCACTATCTCCACATCGTACCAGCGCGCAAACTGTCTCAACACTTCTTCGATGGATGCTTCCTCAAAACGGAACAATCCATTCTTCCAGGCAAGGGCCAGGTCTGCATCCGCATTTTTCAACACCTTCATGCCCTTTGTGTTGATCCTTGCCTGCTGACCCGGGGAAAGAACTACTGATTGCTGCCGGTCGGTAATTTTAACGGCACCCTCGGTCAAAGTTGTTGCCATATATGGTTCGTCTGTATATGCATTGACATTGAAGTGTGTGCCCAGGACTTCAACAGCTGCCTTTCCATTTACATCAACTTTGAATGGCTGGTTCTTTTGTTGTGCCACTTCAAAATACACTTCTCCGGAAATCTTAACCTGTCTGTCAGTGCCCGTAAAGTTATTGGGGAATGTAATGGAAGAGGCGGCATTCAGCCATACTTCCGTGCCATCGGGTAAGCGGAGATTGTATTGTCCGCCGCGAGGCGTGCTAAGTGTATGCCATTCCACTTTGGTGCTTGTACCCTCATAGTTCAGTTTACCTGCACGATTGTTCACATTCAGATTGCCATCATGAATGATCTGCCCTGCGGTACTGTCGAGCAGGATCTTTTTACCGTCTGCCAGTTGAAGTATGGCTTTATCGGTCCCTGATGAAATAGTATTTGCAGGTGTGGTAGTGCTGGAGCTGGTTTGTTGCTGATCTGCCGGTTTGAGGATCATCCAGGCAAAGATGGAAAAGGTGATTACCAGCACGGCAGCTGAAGCATACCTGAACCAGGCCTGACGCAGGAAATGCACGCGATGAACAGGAGTGTCCACTGCCGGATATCTGTCTTTCAGTTGTTGCTGAACAGATCCCATCAAACGCTGCAACACACGTCTGGATGCTTCATCAGACATCGCGGGTGCATCCGCAGCATTCAGGTAAACTTTCCGGAGCACGGCCTCAAACTCAGGATCCTGCTCAATTTCAGAAGTTTTCAGATATGCAGATAATGCATGGCTTTCGGGTTCGGTAATTGTACCGTTGATAAACTTCCAAAGCAGTTCTATTTCCTGTTTATTTTGAGAACCCATATAATAAAGACTAACGAGATTTAAAAAAGGGTGGACGGGAAAAAAGATTTAACTGAAAAAAGCCAGCAACAGCAATAAAGAAATGTTGCCATGCTCCAGTAAATACTCCTTGATAGACTTTACCGATAAGGATAAATGCTGTTTCAATGTATTTCTTGAAATATTCATGATAGTGGCGGCTTCCTCGTAAGATTTTCCCTGTTGCCTGCAAAGGATAAAGGCTTCCCGTCGCTGAGGCGGCAGGTTATCGATTGCTTTTTGCAGCAGCTCTTCATACTCTCTGGCTTCTACTTTATTCATGAGATGTCTTGGATGAAGCTCCAGTTCTGCATCTTTCATGATCTCGCCGCGGATCGCATCGTAAAGGTTCATCCGGTTCAGCTGCGTGATCACTGTGTTCCTGGCCAGGCCATAGAGATAGGCAGTGAATGATACCTTGATGTCCACACGTTCCCTGGCATCCCATATTTTGAGGAAGATATCATGCAGGAGATCTTCTGCCAGTGTGGAATCCTTTGTGAATTTGAGGAGGTAATTGTAAATAAGGGAATGATACTGCCCATAAATTGCAGCGAAGGCCTGCTGGTCGCCACGGGCAAATCTCTGCAGCAGCTCAGGGTCGGTATTGGGTAGTGAAAAATCGGTCAATGAAAAGCGTTTCCCTTTGTTGAAAGACCTAAGTTAGGATTTAATGTGACAATCACCCGCCGATGCTGAAGAATTCTGCGATTGTCCATTGCACTGGCATCTGCGCCCATGCCTGCAGATTGGCTGAGCAGGAGTCAGCAGGGGCCTGTTTTGGAATGTTTTAAACACAATTGTTTGACCTACATTTGCACTCATAATGGGACAGAAAAAACTACATCGCTTTGCGGAATTGCTCACCTTTCCGAACGTATTGCAGAATCCTGAAGATATGGCCGGAAAATGGGGAGAGTTCTTCCATAATGCTCATCCGATCACCCTTGAGCTTGCCTGCGGTAAAGGTGAATATGCCCTTGGGCTGGGACGACTGCACGCTGAAAGGAATTTCATTGGAGTGGACATGAAAGGGAACCGCATTTGGGTTGGCGCAAAAAAAGCGCTGAAAGAGAACCTGACCAATGTGGGTTTCCTGCGTACGCAGATAGACCGGATAGCGATGCATTTTCAGCCCGGCGAAGTGAGCGAGATCTGGATCACATTTCCTGATCCGCAACTCCGTACTTCCAAAGCAAAGAAGCGCCTTACACATCCGAAGTTTCTTCGCCTCTATCAGCAATTGCTGAAACCAGGCGGCATCATTCACCTGAAAACAGATTCTCCTGCTTTATATCGTTTTTCAAAATGGGTGACAGACCTGTATGAACTGGAGGTCCTGGAAGATAAGGATGATGTTTATTCAGCGGGAGAGGAAGGCATCAGTGATGAACTGAAGATCAAGACCCATTATGAAAGCCTGGATATTGCCGGCAGTAACAGAATCCATTACCTGAGCTTCAGGTTGCCTGGTACACCGCTTCCCGATAAAGATGCAGCACTTAAAGACATGCTCCGTGAAGAAGAACTTGATAGAAGGCGTTGATTTTTATTTCAATGAAGATGGCTATATGGTGCTTACTGCTAAATTCCATCTGGAACGAGGCAGGTGTTGCGGGAATGGCTGCAAGCATTGTCCCTATGATTACATAAACGTCCGCGAACCCCGCCGTACCGAGTTGCTTCAAAAACGTAACGATCATGGCCAAACGAACAACAGCTAAACCAGCTGCTTTCAAAAGCAGCAGGAAACCTGCAAAACCCTCAACGGGCGCAGACGGCAAAAGACCAGTTGCCGCATCAAAGAAAAGCGCTGGCTCAAAGCTTTCCAAAGCCGGCGCTAAAAAGCCAGCGAAGGCCGGTGCTAAAAGTTTGCGTGACGCTTCATCCGCAGGCAGTAAAGCTGCACGAAAGAATATTCCTCCAACAGAAAAACTGAAATCAGTCACTCCCTCGGGTTATAAGGACCAGACCTTTTTTGAACAGGTGTTCGATGTAGCGAGGCAGATCCCCAAGGGCCGCGTAACTTCTTACGGCGCCATTGCAGCCAGCCTGGGCGCTAAATCAAGCTCAAGAATGGTAGGATGGGCCATGAACCTGGCCGGTGGCGCAAAACCCAAAGTGCCGGCACACCGTGTGGTAAACAGGAATGGTATGTTAAGCGGAAAGCATCACTTTGCCACACCCACCCATATGCAGGAATTGCTGGAACGGGAAGGAATCAAAGTGAAAGAAGACAAAGTTGTTGACTTCAATAAACTTTTCTGGGATCCTATGGACCTGGGTGATTAGTTCTACCAGTTGATATCGTAACCGATAGTTGCTATCGCTTCTAAATAACCGAAAGCGTGTGTTGCCTTACCGCCATCCACCGTAAGCGCATTGGTGTATTTGGCATACCCGGTTTTTCCGGTCACTTCAAAGAAGAAATTACGGCTGATATAATATTTGACACCACCTTCAACACTGGCCATATAACCAGCCAGGTGGAATTTATTATCCAGGCGCTTACCAAACATGGTCACATCTGTTTTAGGGATCATGAAACCTGCACCCAGTTTTAACATCGGTACAAAGTAGCCAGCTTTACGGTTGGTTTTATTGAGCGGCCAGAACTGCACATAATTGATATGGTAGAAGTTGGCGCCGTTGGTATGCTCAAAATGGAAAAGCCCGTCGCGGGTAACCAGGGTATCCTGATCAATATATTTATCTCCGATAGTGCCTTTCACATGGAGGCGCTGGTTATCGCTGACGATGTATTTGGTATGATCGAAGTTGATCTCGATGGCTTTGGTTTTCTCTTTGTTGAGGTAGAAGCCGATACGGTAATTGTATTGTGGTACTGAGATCTCGATGGGTTTCTTCCAGATAGCGTCCATATCGTTCTGGTCAACGCCGCGGACACTGTAAGCGGTAAAGTCGTGCGGCACACCATTTACAGATCCTTTGAAATGGATATCGCTTTTGGTATACCATTCTGTGTTATAGCCCCACTGGAGGTACATCCCTTTGATAGGAAACCGGGATTGTCCCACTGCGGTAAAACCGGTAATAACCAACAGAACAACGAGTGTGGCCATTCTTCCTGTCTTCAATTTCCCTTTTGGGCAGTTCCTTGCCTGGTATGTATTTTGCATTGCTTCAGATTTGGGGCGATACGGGTAAAAACGCCGCAAATTAAGGCAAATTGTCTACACTTCAGCCGTCTTAACTAATTCCTAACGAAATCATAGACTACTGCACAGAGCCTTAACCTTGAGAAAAGCCTGATGAGTACAGGCAAAATCTTACACTGTGGGTAAACCATCAATAATGCGCTAAAGCTGCCTCCTTATAGGTCCACTTTGATTCCTCCTCTCCTTTTTCGAAGAAATGCTGCACCAGTGAATATTGTACATCAGCGGGTATATGAACACCTAACACCCACCTGTTGGCGCTGACCTCCCAGCTGCAACCGAATTGCTGCAGCTCATCCAGCGCAGCCTCTACATCTTTTTCATCACTGAAGGAGACCTGTATGGTGCTGTTGCCTGAGAGATCCAGCGTCATATCGTAATGAAGGTGGCCATCCCGTTCGGAGGCACATACGATATCCCCTTTTGAGATGCTCGGCGTAAACAGGGGTATACTCTCGATACAATAGCAGGTCCCGGCTTTTGATGCACGCAGTGATTCAATATGGAAATCACCCATAGCATCCTGATACGTAAAAATGATCTGACAATCGCGCATAGGGATATGTTTACATTTAATAAATGCGGGATCGGTGCAGGGTATAGCTGTAGCTAGCCTGTTATTGTGTAAAACTGGTTTAAATAAGAATGGTAGTAAGAAGGAAGGAGCTTAGAAATTATAGCCAACCCTGAATTTCAGTGGCTGGGTTTGCGGACGCTGCTGGTAGCTCAGAAAATCCCAGAGCAGTTGCATTTTGGTTTTCTTGAACATTTTACTTTTCAGAGAAATGATCTTGCTGACACCTACCAGGCCGCTTTGCTGCCAGCTGTCCAGATCCTTTACATCGGAAATGAAAGAGAATGGCTGCTGATAATTGTATTCAAATCCACCGGAGGCAAAGAAACTTCCTTTCATTTTGTAGTCAGCAAATGAACGGAATCCCACACCCTGGTTTGTGACATTAATATTCCGGATATCCTGTCCCCAGCCTACTTTATAGCTGGCTCCCACACCAATCACACTTTTATCACTCAGTTTATACCCTACAGACAGACCGAGATCAGTAGTGGTGGGAAAGTAATTGCTGGAACGCTGGCTTTGCAGGTTCGTCCCATATTCCAGTCTTTGCAGGAATGATTTTGTTTTCTGGTTATTCGGTTTGAAGTCGGGCAGATCTTCCTCACTGCCCCCTCCTCCACCTAGTGCATTGAGTTTATCCTTGAGCTTACCCAGCTGTGCCTGGGCCGCCTGCACATTCTGTTGCAGCATGGCCGTTGCATTGGGACCTGCAGAGGCGATCCTGTCCTGTATCAGGGACTGAACACTGCTGCGGGTCTGCAGTCCGGCGAGACTGGCGCTGCTGCCATAGTTGTCCGGCAACCGGAAGAGACTGGCAAGGGCAGAATTATTCTTGAAAAAATCCTGGAAGGCAGGAATTTGTTTCACCAGCTCCAGTGCCTTTTGTTCCAGTTTGGAAGGGTCTTCCAGCATGGCTTTGTAGGAATTGATCTGTTCGCCGTAGTAATACACCTGCTGATTGTATTTTTTCAGCTCTTTGGTGAGCCCGAAACGGTTCAGTTGATCCTTCAGCATTTGCCGGCGTTCCCGCAGATATTTTTTCACATCAGTTGCCTGATCCAGCTTCCCTTCCAGGCCATTTACGGATTTGAGGGCATCTTTTACTTTACCCATCGTTTCCTCCCCACCCGGAAGCAACTCTTTGTTCTTTGTAAGAAAGTTCAGGGAGGTATTCAAGGTATCCATATGTGGCAGATACTGTCCTGCTTTTCCCATTTTCAACGGCTCCTTCAACTTTGCCTGCAACTGATTATAACGTGCTTCCACATCACCAAACGCCTGCTCAGCAGCGGCTGAGTCCTTGCGCGCCATTTTCTTTTTAAGCTTCTTCTCCTGCTTTTTCATTCGTTGCAATGCCTTCTCTGAGCTGGCGATCAGCTTCTCTTCCATCTCCGCTGATTTCTTATTCAGCTTGTCCAGGAAACGGGTAGGAAAACTGGTGATCTTGTCAATAGTGCCAGTGCCTTCCTGTGCTACCGAGCCCAGGCTTATCAAGATCATAACCACAAAAATCGCAATACGGGAATGCATAGAACAGGTTTATGTTTTACCGGCTAAATATAATCTTTCCTGATAGCGGCAACAAAACTAGAATGAATGAAATAGAAAACAGCGGGAAAAAAAACGGGATTTTAAGTGTTTTTTCCCATTGCAGCTTGAAGAGAATTATGTATCGGGTACTAAAGGTCTTGCTCTGTCAGGCGAAGGAGCATCGCAATATTTGCTTTGCGCGGCATGAACAGCAACAATATCAGCCAAAGCATAATGGCCAGGGCAAGGAAGGAATAGTAGGCCGTACAGATGAAAAGCCCGAGTGAGATCAATGCCGGCATATAGATCATTATCCACCATAGCAGACAGGCTTTTGCATATATGCCTGTACGCACAGGCGCAGGCTCCTGGCTGTTCCTGGCCGCCATCATCTTTCTTCTGAACAGGTTGAATCCACCAATCACCAGGCCTGCGGCAATAACCACCACCGCCAGCGAACCGTTCCTTTCCAGGCTTTCATTGGCGGGAATTGTAGCAGTAAGGGCATAAATGATCGATCCGGCGATACCAAGCAGCAACACAACAGTAAACAGACTGTGCTGCAGTTTCAGTTGACGGATCACCCCGGCGGCATTTGACATACAAACTGTTTGCTGTTAATAATAGGGGCTGATCAGAAGATACACCAGCACACCGGTGATGGCAACATATAACCAGATAGGCCAGGTGATGCGTGCCAGTTTCTTATGTTTCGGCCATTCCGCGATCATGGCGCGGTAGGCAGTAAAGAGAATAAAAGGAAGAATGATGCCAGCCAGGGGAATATGTGTGATCAGTATAACGTAATAGATCATACGAAGAGATCCGCCGGCTGCTTTCTCTTCATCAGATATAAGTCCATCGTGGTTCAGATCCCCGAACTTTGTTTCTCCGGCAAAAAGGTGATGTGAAATATAGGATACCAGAAAGAGTACAGACAGCACCATGGCTGTCATCATGATCTTCTTGTGCAACTGGTAGTTTCCTTTCTTTACAGTAACAAAGCCTGCGATCAGCAGAATGGTAACAATGAAATTGATAACCGCATTGGCGGTGGCAAATACGTGGGGATCGAAGCCAAGGTCCACATCCAGCTTTACCCTGGTCAATAGTACTACTGCGGCAAACACTACAAATGAAAATACCAGGATGAGTGCTCGTGCTTTTTTATCGTTCTTCTGTAAAACAGGTGGCAGCATATGATCAGGCGTTTGTTTTATTATTCTGTTTGCGGGTAACGCGGAGGAATACAGCCAGCAGGGCTATTGCAATCAGGTACACGGGCCACAGGCCGAGCAGCTTCGCCAGAACAGGGGATGATTCCTGTTTGTCTTTTTCCAGCATCAGCAGCGTAAGGTCTTCCGCCAGGGTTGCCAGTGAAGCACTGTCAAGACCATTGTAATAGCCGCGCACTACACCTCTTTTGTCTATCATCACAAACTTCTCGGTATGGATGAAGGCAGAATCAACGGTACCACCATCCTGCAGGCCGAGCTTGAGCTCATTGAGTGCGTAATCGTAGATCGTTTTCTTGGGACCGGTGACCATCCACCAGATATCATGGTTCACGTTGTAGCGGTCTGCATATTTTTTCAGCACGGGCACTGAGTCACGCTCAGGATCCACACTGAAAGAAAGCAGCTGAACGAAAGTGGTATCGATTCGTTTGGTGATATCTTTGAGTTTGAGGCCATCCTGGATGGTTTTCATATTCCGGGTGAGGCCGGGGCAGATGCTCGGACAGCGGGTGAAAAAGAAATTGGCGATCACGATGCGGCCACGGAGCTCGTTCATCGTAACGGTTTTACCGAGCTGGTTGGTCAGTTCAAAATTGTCAACCTGGTGCCAGATAGTATCCTGCACCAGTTTGCCTTTGATGATGGTATCCTTTGTGTCGTCGAAATAATAGTGACGGGGCATCGCCAGGGAGTCCTGGCTGATGGTTTTCACCAGAAAGTAGCTGGCTACAGGCAGCAGGAGGGCAACACACAGTGCTAAGAGGGCTTTCTGACTCACCTTGATGTATTTAGTTGCGCAAAGTTACCACAGTAAGCGATGCGATGCAGGTTTGAGGGGATTTAATTTACACTGATGGAGGGTTGCATTCCATCGGGGATCAGTCGCTCGCGTCCCCGGGAGTGACCAATATTTGCCCGCCTCCGGCGAGCGACTGGGCACACCCTGCAAAAGCAAACGGGCGTACCTGGAAAAGGCACGCCCGTTTTATCGGAATTACTTTCTGTTTTTCTTAATGAACCGCGCCTGGCTTTTCAGCTTCATGACCGTGAGCTGGTGCAGTCTGCTTCACCGGTGTGGTAGTGCGCTCCAGTGAATACGGATCGTACGTGTTCTTCAGGTTCTTGTAAGAGTTACCATCCCAGAGGAAGGCAGTGATGAACCAGATGAAGAGCAATGCAGGTATGGCAATGGTCATCACCAGGTTTTTGATCTCATGACCAAGGTGCATGAACTCGGCAATGATATAAAACGCTTTCGCGAGGGTGAAGATGATATACAATACGTTGAACCAGAGTTTCAGGCTATGAAAGTGAGGGGCGATGAACATACCCACAATCAGTTCCACTACAGTGATCACCAGCAGGATCCAGAATGTACGCCAGATGGCTGCTCTGTCAAATCCGTGTCCGTCTCCCTCTGCGTGTGAATGCTTTACGCTTTCAAAAGTTTCCATAAATATCTTTTTACAGTTGTAATTGTCAATGTTGTTTAGAACAGGTAGAAACAGGTGAATACGAATACCCAAACCAGGTCCACAAAGTGCCAGTACAGACCGGCTTTCTCAATCATCAGGTAATGTCCTTTCCTGTCGAATACTCCTTTCCAGGTCATGATCAGCATGATGATATTGATCACTACACCGGACAATACGTGGAAACCGTGGAAGCCGGTGATGGTAAAGAAGAAGTTGGTGAAGTTAGTAGAAGCAGGGCTTCCGTCAAAGTTATTGAAAGGATTCCTGCCCCACCATGCACCCTGCTCATGAAGGTGATGCCATTCCCATGCCTGACAGCCCAGGAACATCAGACCGCCGATGATGGTCAGGATCATATATTTCATTACACCTTTTCTATTGTTGGCATGTCCTTCGCCTACTGCCAGTACCATGGTAACGGAAGAGGCAATGAGGATGAAGGTCATGATACTCACGAATACCAGTGGCATATGTGCATGTCCCATGAAAGGAACAGAGGAGAACACCTCATTAGGGTCAGGCCAGCCGTTGCTTGCAAAGCGAACGGTTCCGTAAGAGATCAGGAATGCACCGAAGGTAAATGCGTCACTCATTAAGAAGTACCACATCATCAACTTTCCATACTCCACGTTGAAGGGACTCTTCCCTCCATCCCACCATCTTTGTTTACCTGCTACTGCTGTTTGTGCCATGTTACTGTATTAGAAATTTTAAATGATAGCTTGGTTTCAGTTAACGTTTGATCAGGAAAAATATGAACAGGTAGATCCAGAGGACATCTACAAAATGCCAGTAGGTGCTGATCACTTCCACCGGTACTGTATTGTAGTTCCTGAATTTGCGGCTGAATGCCTTGAAGAACATGACCAGGAGGGCGATAGCGCCACCCAGCACGTGCACGGCATGCAATCCGAAAATCACATATAAGAACTGTCCGGCCCCCGTGCCTCCGCTGAGGAACACACCTGTTTCGGCCAGCTGCTGAAAACCGATCACCTGCATTACGATGAATACGATTCCGAGGATCGCTGTAAGCGTCAGCAGTCTGCGGTACAGGTTCATCTTGCGCTCCTTGAATGATTTCAGGGCCAGCTGCATGGTGAAGCTGCTGAGCAGCATTACACCGGTTGAATAATAAAAGATCTGCGGCATTTCCACGGTTGACCATCCGGGTAAGCTACCCTTCACAATGTATGCACTGGTCAAACCGGCGAACATCATAATGATACTGCCTATAGCAATCCACAAGGTGAACTTGTGGGGATGTACTTTCTGTCTCTGCGAACTCACCATCTCCATTGTCTGTTTTCTTTATAGTTTGTCTGCCAGCATAGCCAGGAAAACTATCGGCAGGTAAATATAGCTGCTGAACATCACTCTTCTCGCTGCTTTAGCTTCCATCTCACGGTACAGCCTGATACTTTGCCACAACATAAAAAGATTGGCAGCGAATATGATCCAAAGGCTCGCAATGCCGCTGATTCCGGTCAGGTAAGGTAATATGCCGATCGGGATCAGTACCAGTGAGTATACAATGGACTGGATGGCAGAGAACTTACCAGGGCCTTCGGTGGATGGCAACAGTTTGAATCCGGCAGTACTGTAATCCTTATGCGAAAGCCAGGCGATAGCCCAGAAATGCGGAAACTGCCAGAAGAACTGTATGGCGAACAATACCCATCCGCCAACCGCCAGGTTATTTGCGCCTGCTGCCCAGCCGATCAGGCAGGGGAGCGCACCAGGCACCGCACCCAGCAAAACAGCCATAGAGCTGACCTTTTTCAGGGGCGTGTACATGAAGGCATAAATAAACCAGCTTACCAGGGCCACGGCGGCCGACAATACGTTAAAGAGCAAAACCAGCATTCCCAATCCGATCACCAGCGTGATGATGGCAAAAGCCCATCCTTCGGCAGGTGTCATACGGCCGGAAGCTACCGGTCTGGAGGCCGTACGTTTCATCAGGGTATCCGTATCCTTCTCCACTACCTGGTTCACTGCGTTGGCGCTGCCTGTGATCAGCATGCCTGCAATGAACAGTTCAAAAGCGCCAGCCCAATACCACTGATAAACAGCCAGTAAATAACTGATCACAGAAGAGAACACTACCATGAAGCTCAGGCTGAACTTGATCAGCGCCATGTAGTCACGCACTTTGCCGCCGATTGATAAAGAGCTGTGTTGCTTCACGGTGTCCTGCGTCGTCATCTGTTATGATATTTTACTGATCACCGGATGAGCTGTTTCATCCGGTAATCATTTGTTGCTTAGTGCTTGCTCTCATCCGGGCCGATAGGCTCGGTCTGAGGAATGAAATCTCTTCCATCCTTGCTGTAATCATATGCCCAGCGGTGAACTTCAGGGATCTCACCAGGCCAGTTACCGTGACCAGGACGGATCGGAGCAGTCCATTCGAGGGTTGTAGCGCCCCATGGGTTCTGAACGGTCACCTTTCTTCCTTTGAAAATAGAATAGAAGAAGTTGAAGATGAACATCAGCTGTACGGCAAATACAACGATCGCAACAGTAGAGATGAATTTATTCAGGTCTGAGAACTGTTTGAAAGATTCCCAGATGCTGTAATCGAGGTAACGGCGTGGCATACCTGCAAGACCTTCGTAGTGCATAGGCCAGAAGATCAGGTAAGCGCCGATCAGGGTGATCCAGAAGTGGATGTAGGCCATGGTGTTGTTCAGGAAACGGCCATACATTTTCGGGAACCAGTGGTATACACCCGCGAACATTCCGAAGAAGGCAGACACACCCATTACAATGTGGAAGTGCGCGATCACGAAATAAGTATCGTGGAGGTGGATATCCAGGGTAGAGTTACCGAGGAAGATACCGGTCAGACCACCGGAGATGAAGAGGCTCACAAAGCCGATGGCAAAGAGCATGGCTGGTGTGAAGCGGATATTCGCTTTCCAGATGGTGGTGAGCCAGTTGAACACTTTGATGGCGGAAGGAACCGCAATCAGGAGCGTCAGCAGTACGAACACGGAACCGAGGAAAGGATTCAGACCTGTTACGAACATATGGTGCGCCCACACGAGGAAGGCCAGGATAGTGATGGCGAACATAGAGCCAACCATCGCCATGTAACCGAAGATCGGTTTGCGGGCATTCACAGAGAGCACCTCTGATGCGATACCCATGGCTGGTAACAGGATGATATATACTTCGGGGTGCCCCAGGAACCAGAACAAGTGCTGGTACAGGATAGCGCTACCACCTTCGTTGGGGAGGGCGCCAACACCCGTGATGAAGATATCAGAGAGATAGAAGCTGGTGCCGCCGTGACGGTCGAACAACAGCAGGATGAAACCAGACAGCAGTACGGGGAATGACAGGATACCCAGAACGGCTGTGAAGAACAGCGCCCACATGGTGAGTGGCATCTTGGTCATGCTCATACCCTTGGTACGCATGTTCAGTACGGTAGATACGTAGTTCAGACCACCTAACAGTGATGATACCACGAACATTGCCATGGCCACGATCCACAGGTCCATACCCGTTTTGGAACCTGGAGAAGCGGACCCCAGCGCACTCAATGGCGGATAAGCCGTCCAGCCACCGGAGAATGGACCGGTCTGGATGAAGAGTGAGGAGAGCATTACGATGCTGCCACCGAAGAAGAACCAGTAAGAAAGCATGTTCATCATCGGGGAAGCCATATCGCGTGCACCGATCTGCAATGGAATGAGGAAGTTGGCGAAGGTTCCGCTCAGGCCACCGGTCAGTACGAAGAACACGAGAACGGTTCCGTGCATGGTTACCAGTGCGTAATAATTTTCCGGAGAGATCTTTCCACCTTTCGCCCATCTGCCAAGGATATCCTCCAGCCAGGGAAATGACTGATCGGGATAACCCAGTTGCAAACGGAACAATACTGACATCAGACCTCCGATTATAGCCCATACCATCCCTGTGATCAGGAATTGTTTAGCGATCATTTTATGGTCCTGACTGAAAACGTACTTGGTAATGAACGTTTCCTTATGATGATGACCGTGATCATCACCATGATGCACTTCATGAGAATGGGCTACCTCAGAATGGCCGTGCAGTGCTGCGTCGTTGCTCATGATATTCTTTTTAAAATCGGGTATAAACTTTTTAATTCGTTACGGTTTCGCTGCTGCAATTACAGGCTTCACTTCATGGGCAACTGCAGTTGCTTTTGTAGAAGAGTCGGCTGCTGCTGGGACAGGATTCTCGGGAGTAGCAGATTTTTCAGGGAAAGCGAGCGCATAGGCAGCTTTCTGTTTTGCTCTCCAGAGGATGAACTCATCCTTGGTTACCACTTTGATCAATCCTTTCATGGAGTAGTGACCGTTTCCGCACATCTGGTCGCAGGAGATCTCATACTCGAATTTAGGATTGCCGGTGATCTTCCTCATTTCCTCGGTAGTGTACTTTGGAGTGAACCACATGGTTGTGGGTGTTCCAGGCACAGCGTCCATCTTCAGGCGGAAGTGAGAAAGGCCTACGTCATGCACTACATCACGGGAGTTGATCACCAGTTTCACCGGCTGATCTTTCACCATATAAATAGCTTCGTTGGTAACGATATCGTCATAGGTAGCAGGATCAGCTTTGATCTCTACAGTACCTGCAGGATTTCCGTTGTGATCTTTTTTGTGGATAGTAGTATCGAGCCAGTTCAGACCAAGCTGGTTGTTCTTTCCTTCGTCGATCATACGATAGTATTTTTTACCGAAAGTATTGTCTTTACCCGGGTAGCGGTAGATCCATCCGAATTGTTTGCCGGTGATCTCAACCACCAGTGAATCCTTGGGGGCATCGCCGGTGATACGGAACCAGTAATACAGACCGAATCCAACCAGGATACAGAGTGTAATGGCAGGAACTGTTGTCCAGATAAGCTCCAGCTTATTGTTATGCGGATAGAAGAACGCTTCTCTCTTGGAACTGTACTGATATTTGAAGGCGAACCAGAACAGGAGGATCTGTGTGATGATGAATACGATACCAGTGATAACAATGGTAATGTACAGCATCCTGTCGATGTTCTCTCCGTGATCAGATGCAGAGGGCTGGGCCATCAGGGTTTTGTCGAACAGGAGGTGATTGCACCACCACACGCCGATAAGCCCCAGTACCAGGAATACCACCATCAGGAATGCATTGACCTTATTACTCTGCTCGAAAGCTTTCTTCTCGCCTTTCAGCACAGAAACATACTCGCTGGCCTTGGCAATCTGAAACGTGATCAGGAAGCCGAGAGCAAGGATCGTTAAAAGAAATATTCCGGTAGTTGTCATGATCTATCAATAAATTTTATTCGAACAAACAAGTTTTACGTCTTGAGCTTTACACACTGTTTCCAGATCAGGTATGGTGTATGATACTTTCTTTGATCAGCGGGTGGTTCTTGCCAACGAGCGGAGCTTTTGTAAGCGCCCTGCCTACAGCGAACATGATCAGACCTACGAAGCCGGCTGCAACACCGAAGTCGAACAGGTTGAGGGTAACATGCTCTTTCATTACGCTGGCAAATACCATCTGATAGAAATCGAACCAGTGACCAACCAGGATCACAATGGCGAGCATGGTGAGCGTGGTGTAGTTTCTCTTGGAACCGCGGCGCATCAGTATCAGGAACGGAGCCAGGAAGTTGATGCAGAAGCTGAACCAGAAGATGCCGGAATAAGCACCTGTTTCGTGATCGGTTACTATACGTGAACGGAAATAAACTGTTTCTTCAGGGATGTTCGCATACCAGATCAGCATGTACTGGCTGAACCAGAGGTATGTCCAGAAGATAGAGAATGCGAACATGAACTTTCCAAGGTCATGCAGGTGCTCTTCATTGGTATACTCCAGGTAGTTATTGTTCTTCAGGAATACAACGAAGAGGGTGATAAGTGCCATACCTGCCACAAATGTGCTGGCGAAAGTGTACCAGCTGTACATGGTAGAGTACCAGTGAGCGTCGATGCTCATCAGCCACAGCCATGGAACGGTGCTCATTACAGTCAATGCGAACCAGATAATGAACAATGCAGCCCAAACGGTGTTCTTAAAGATCCACTTGCGAGCAGTTTCTTTATCAGGCAGTGGATTTTCATCCAGCTTGCGGTTCTCTTTGCGCATCTTGGCGCCGAGCAGGATCCAGCCTACCAGGGTGAGGGCAGTCCAGATTATGAAAAAATTCTTATTGAGGAATCCTGATTTTCCTTCCAGGATCTTGTCTCCGTGAGGATGCAGCCAGTGGTAGATATGCGGGTCTACCGTCACCAGGCAAACGAGGATGATGCCGGTGATGATGGCCATTGGAATAACTGCTACTGAAATGGCTTCAGTAACTCTTCCGAAACTGAGCTGCCAGCCACCCCATGCGAGGGTAGTTGCGCAGAGGAAGAACATAGACGCATTTACTACTAATAAAAAGTAGACGCTATTCTGCAGTAATGTGGCCCAAAACCTTTGGGGATGTTCGCTGTTAGCATACAGGAAGAAACCGATAATAACAGACAGCACACCTATTCCCATCAGGGCTAACGACCATGTTCTGTATCGCTTCGGTATCTCAAAAAATTCTTTACTAGCCATTGTCAACAGTTTATAATTTCAATGTGTCTCTTCTCAGTTATTTTTTTGCAGTTGTATCAGCTGCAGGTTTTGCTGCATCAGCAGCAGGCTTTGTTTCAGCAGCACCGCCATTGGCTTCTGCCTGTTTTGCCTTCACATAGGCAACCACCATCCAGCGCTGTGTGGTGCTCAGTTGTGAAGAGTAAGGTCCCATCAGGTTCTTACCGTAAGTAACAGAATACATCATCTGACCTGCAGGCATACCAGTGTAAGTGGCGTTGCTGATCAGGTTAGCAGGCGCAGGGGCGTAAGGGCCATCTGTACCATCGCTTCTTTTGTGAAGCACACCGTTTCCATCCAGACCGGCACCGTGGCAGATGCCACAGTTTACCAGGTAAAGACGCTCAGCTTCTTTATGCTGATCAGGCGTCATAGCCGTGATAGGGTTAGGTACTGCTTTGGAAGCTTCGTAGTTCACCAGTTCACCCTGTTTGTCTTTGGCAATCGGGAAAGGGAACAGTTCGCCTCTTTTGATAGTACCAGGCACAGGTTGTGCATTATATTTAATACCCAGCGCTTTGAAAGTATCAAGCGGAGTATAGGTTTCAACAGCCACACTATAAGCCATATCCGGCATGTATGCCCTACCCGGCTCCCTGCTTGTTTCCTTACAACTCCAGGCTACAATGGCCAGTACTAAAACAGCTATGATCGATAATTTTTTCATCGTGCTTCAATATTCAATTATGCTGAAACGGTTTCGTCCTGATATAACTTTTGCTCTTTGTCGTAACGACCCAGCCACCATCCGGTTTCGGCGATCTGCGTATTGATCTCAGTAGCACCGAGGCTGTTCATGAATCCGCTGATCTCAGTCTCATCGGACTTGGGAGTTACTTCAATCACCATTACCATTTTATCATCAGTAGCCCTGAGGTGGAAGTGGTGTTTCTTAACAAAGGGAGCCAGCTGGCAGAGATAGCAGAAAGTGAGCACCATGCCCACAGCTGCGCACAATACCGTGAACTCGAACATGATCGGCACCCAGGCCGGCAGCGCAAAGTGAGGCTTACCACCGATGTTCAGGGGCCAGTCTTTGGTGAAGATCCAGGAGATGCAGCTCAATGCGATAGTAGTACCAGTGATGCCATAGATGAAACCGGCAGTGTGAATGCTGGTATCACGCAGGCCCATCGCCTTATCCAGTCCGTGGATCGGAAGCGGGGTGTACACGTCGTGCAGCTTGTATCCTGTCTTACGCACTTTCTTCACGGCATTGAATACCTGTTCTTCTTCATCAAAGCAACCGACTACAAATTTTTTAACAGCCATATAGCGATTTGTATAAGTTTAAATCAATTAGTGATGTGCAGCGTGCACTTCGTGATATAAGTGGTCAGCGCTCTCGTTTTCCACTTTAACCATGTCTTTCTTATAGCTCTCACCTGATCTCTTCAGGATATGCTTGATCTCAGCCACAGCAATAACCGGGAAGAATTTGCTGAACAGGAAATAGCAGGTGAAGAACAATCCGAATGTTCCGAGATAGAATCCAACTTCCCAGATAGTGGGGCGGTAGTAAACGGCCCAGCTACTTGGAATATAATCCCGGTAGATGGAAGTAACGATGATCACAAAGCGCTCGAACCACATACCGATGTTTACGATCACAGACATGAAGAAGGTAACCACGATATTCCTTCTGAGTTTGCGGAACCAGAAGATCTGCGGAGACAATACGTTACATCCCATCATCAGCCAGTAGCTCCAGCCGTAAGGGCTGAACAGGTCGAGCCTGTTATTCATGAATGCGTAGTTCTCATATGGGTTCTGACCATACCATGCAATGAACAGCTCGGTGAGGTAAGCGATACCTACGATAGAACCGGTCAGTACGATAACCTTGTTCATTACCTCGATGTGCTCCATGGTGATATAATCTTCGAGAGACAGTACTTTTCTGGTAACCAGCAGCAGGGTTTGTACCATTGCGAATCCGGAGAAGATCGCACCCGCTACGAAGTAGGGAGGGAAGATGGTAGTGTGCCAGCCGGGAACCACTGAGGTGGCGAAGTCAAAAGATACCACCGTGTGTACTGACAGTACCAGTGGTGTACTCAAACCGGCCAGTACCAGAGAGAGGCTCTCATGACGCTGCCAGTGTTTGGTAGAACCGGTCCAGCCAAAGGCCAGCAGACCGTACATCAGCTTCCTCCATTTCAGTTTGGCGCGGTCGCGGATGGTAGCGAAGTCAGGGATCAGACCTGAGTACCAGAATAACAGTGATACGGTGAAATAAGTAGAGATCGCAAATACGTCCCAGAGCAGCGGAGAGTTGAAGTTAACCCACAGCGGTCCGCGTGTGTTGGGGTAAGGCAGTACGAAGAAGGCCATCCATACACGACCCATGTGCCAGATCGGGAACTGGCCCGCGCACATTACGGCGAAGATGGTCATGGCTTCCGCAGCGCGGTTCACACCTGTTCTCCATCCCTGACGGAACAGGAGGAGGATCGCGGAGATCAGCGTACCGGCGTGACCGATACCTACCCACCATACGAAGTTGGTGATATCCCAACCCCATCCGATGGTTTTATGCAGGTTCCACTGACCCACACCATAAGTTACCTCACGGTAAATGGAATACACACCAAACATCAGCAGTCCCACTGAGATGATGAAACCGATCCACCACAGACGGCTGGGCGGTGCTTCAATAGGACGCACAATATCTTCCGTAACCTGGTGATAATCCTTAGAACCATCCACCAACGGGGCTCTTACTTGCGATTCGTACTTGAATGATGCCATTTGTTATAAGCTTTAAGCTATTAGCACTTAGCTTGAAAAAAATTAGTTCTTGATCACAAACCCTTAGTGAGCTGAATGATGTTCTCCAGCTGCGGCGGGTGTTTCTACTTCGTGTGTGAATACCTCAGCACTCAGGTGACCGGCATTGGCGATCTCGGAAGAGTTACGCACTTTAGCCAGGTAATTGATGTTAGGCATTACGTGGATCTGCTCCAGCGCATGGTAGAGGCGGAGACCATTCTCTTTTCTCACCTTGCTCACTTCGCTCTCAGGATTGTTGGCATTACCGAACACGATCGCATCGGCGGCACAAGCTTGCTGACAGGCGGTTTTCACATCGCTGTCTTCCAGCGGACGGCCGGCTTTCTTCGCTTTCAGTTTGCCTTCCTGCAGACGTTGTACGCAGAAAGAACATTTTTCGATCACACCACGGCTACGTACTGTAACATCAGGGTTCAGTACCATACGGGTGAGCTCATCGTTCATCATCAGAACAGCATCGTCCAGCTGGCCTTCTTCAACAAGGGGCTTCTGGTTGTTTGCGAAGCTGTCTGCGCCAGTGTAGTCAGCCCAGTTGAAGCGACGTACTTTGAACGGACAGTTGTTGGCGCAATATCTTGTACCGATACAACGGTTATAGGTCATCTGGTTGAGACCTTCACTGCTGTGGTTGGTTGCAGCTACCGGACATACGTTTTCGCAAGGAGCGTTATCGCAGTGCTGGCAGAGCATCGGCATGAATACGGTCTGGATGCTGTCTGCATCGTTAGGGTTACCGCTGAAGTAACGGTCGATACGCAACCAGTGCATATCATGGAACCTGGCTACTTCATGTTTACCTACGATCGGAATATTGTTCTCAGCGTTACAGGCCACCACGCAGGCGCCGCATCCGTAACAGCTGTTGAGATCGATGCTCATTCCCCATTTCACACCTGGACGGGCGTGAACAGGATACAGTGTACCTTCTTTCTCGAAATTGTCCAGGCCACCCCATGGAGCCAGTTCCTTAGCCCTTGCATCACGGATGATGGATGGATTCTTCTGCAGCTCATGGAGTGTTACTTCCTTCACTACTTCATGACGGCCTTCGTAGCTGTTATGGTTTTGTGTCTGAGCGATCTTGTATTTCTTGTCGAGTTCTTTTGCATCCACTTTATCGGTAGCGGTCCACTCTACAGTAGTTCCGTTGTATGACAGTAATGGGTATGCGTTGAAACCAACAGGGGCACCACCGATAGCAACTACTGCTCTTCCGATCTCTTTCACACGACCGTAACCTACGGCGATGGCGATGGTATTGGACTGCGTACCGGGGATCACCATGATCGGCAGTTCCATTTTCTTATTTCCAACAGTGAGCTCAAGCATAGGCTTCATCACTTCCACCTCATACTTGTCTGCACCGCGGCTGTTGCTGATATCAATTTTGAACATCTCTTTGGCCATGGCCGGAGAGATAACAGCGTAGTTGTCCCATGAAACGCGGGTGATAGGATCAGGCATTTCGAGCAACCAGGGGTTGTTGCCTTGCTTACCATCGCCCATGGATACTTTCTGGTAAACCACTACTTCAAACTTACCGGTCTTCTTCATGCCGGCTGCTGCTGCCTGAGCGGCTGCAACGGAAGCTCCGTTGAAGGCGGCGCCGGCAGGAGCGATAGCTGTTTCGATCACACCATCCTGCAGGGCTTTGTTGTAGTTGTCAAGGCTGCCGAGTTTGGCAACCCAGTAGTTCTTGAAGTACACATCGTAAGCGGTTGCGTTACCAGCCCATTTCAGGAGGGAGTCCTGAAGCGGTCTTGTATCGAACAGCGGGTTGATGGTTGGCTGGATCATAGAGATCTGACCAGCTTTGAATTCTGCATCGCCCCAGCTTTCGAGGAAGTGAGGAGCAGGCAGTACATATTTGCAACCTTGCGTGGTTTCGTCCATTCTGTCATTGAAGGAAACAGAAACGGAAACTTTGCTGAGGGCCTTTTTGAATCTTTCGCCATCGAAGTATTCGTAAGCGGGGTTCACACCGGCGATGAGCAGGGCACCTACAGAACCGGATTCCATATCGGTAACCAGTTTGGCGATGTCGCTGTCCAGCCCCTGGAAGGTCAGGATGGGAACTGCCCAGTTGATGGTAGTTCCGTTAGCGCCGATTGCTTCGTTGATAGCGTTTACGAGGATCTGAACATTTACATTGTTGCAGTCTGCCACAACCAGTGCTTTGCCTTTGTTGGCAACCAGGTCTTTGGCAGCAGCTTCGATACCTTTTTTCAGGTTTCCTTCAACACCGGCAGCACCCTGACCGTTCACTGCGCTAAGCAGGGCGGCGGCTACCAGACCGATCTCGGAAGGACGGTGCGTAAAGCGTTCGTCAGCGTTTGAACCTGTGAGGCTCATCATGCTCTCGAACTGATAGTGTTTGCTGATCTCGGGGCTCTTCTCATTCATCACCTTTCTACCGGTGCTGTATCCACGCTGAAATTCAACGGGGCTCAACCAGGTAGCCAGGAAGTCTGCACCAAGGCTCACGATCACTTTAGCATTTTCAAACTGATAAGAAGGGATAGCTTTCTTACCGTAAGTGGCTTCGTTTGCCAGGATCATTGCGCTATAAGAAGTAGCGTCGTATTGTACATGACGGCTTCCTGGATATTTTGCCAGGAACTCGCTGATGATCTGTTTTGTTGTGGGGGAGTTGATGGTACTGGTGAGGAGCACTACAGGTTTTCCACCGAGTGCGGCCAGCTCATCCATGATATGCTTGTCGATCACATCGTAAGCAACAGCAGTTCCTTTTTCTTCAGGGTTGCGGAGACGGGCTGTATCATACAGATCCAGCACAGATGCCTGCACTCTTGCAGTGGTGGCGCCTTTAGTGTGTGTGCTGAGGGTATTTCCTTCGATCTTGATGGGCCTTCCGTCTCGCACCTTGGCAACGATGGGAATTGCTTCACCGCCGCTGATATAGGTAGTAGCGTAATAGTCAGCAACACCTGGAATGATATCCTGTGGCCTGTTCACATAAGGAACCGCTTTTCTTACAGGAACCTCGCAACTTGCGGCAGCCATGGCTGCTGCGGTGCTGAAGCCTAAGTATTTCAGAAAGTCTCTACGGGATGCATTGGCATCGGCTAATCCGTTCTTTGCAGCACCTTCAACCGGCAGGTCTTCATTGAATTCGTTCTCTGCCAACTTTTGATGGGCCTCACTGTTATTGAGCTCTGTGAAACTCTGCCAGTACTTTTTTTTAGCCATTTATATCAGTTTGAAAAATTTGGAAAAAGGGGCGTTATCGATTAATAGTGACATTTCTGACACTCGGTACCGCCGATATCACTTACAGTCACGCTGTCTCTTGTCTTATTCTTGATCTCGTTGTGATACTTTTCGTAAATGCTGTAGAACTTGTTGTCAACAAAATCAACTTTGGTTTCACGGTGGCAGTTCACGCACCATCCCATGCTCAGTTCAGCAACCTGCTTCACTTCATGCATATTGTTGATTTCGCCGTGACATGTCTGACATTGTACTTTACCAGCTTTCACGTGTTGAGCGTGGCTGAAGAATACGTGATCAGGCAGGTTGTGGATCTTCACCCACTCAACAGGTTTTGTTTCGCCAGTGTATTTTTTCTTGGCAGGGTCCCATCCGGCAGCTGCATAGATCTTCTGGATCTCGGCAGTTCCGTTCACTTCAGTTCCGTCTTCTCTGTGGATAGCAGGACCGGTATATTCATTGATGCTCATGTGGCAGTTCATACAAACATTCACAGAAGGAATGCTTGCCTGTTTGCTCTCCATGGCGCCGCCGTGACAGTACAGACAGTTGATCTGGTTTGTTCCGGCATGCACTTTGTGTGAGTAATAGATAGGTTGCACTGGTTCGTATCCTTTTCTGCGGTCAAGGCCGATCATACCTTTGGTAACGAAGAAGCCGCCAACCACGAAAAGCAATACAGTGATCAATGCGATGTAAGTTTTATTTCTGTAGAAAGGAATAGGCTCCTGTGCAGGAATGCCGTCTTTATCGTCAGCCAGCTTTTTGAGGTTGCTGTTGACACCGAGCATTACGAGCGCTACAACGGCGAGGATCAGGGTAAGAACGCCGTAGAGGATAGCGTTGTCTGATTCACCCATTTTGCCATTTTCAGCACCAGGGCCGTTTGTTACAGCTACCGGTGCTTTGTACTCACGTACATATTTCAGGATGGCATCGATTTCCTCATCACTCAGATTGGGGAACACGTTCATCGGGGTCTTGTTCCACTTCACGAAGAGCTCGTTGAAGTATTTATCTCCGGAAGCAAGTACCGCCTGGTTATTTCTGATCCATGCATGCAGGAGTTTTTTATCCTTCACGCGATCTTCAATACCCTTGAGCGCCGGGCCAGTAAGGTCTTTAACCACACCGTGACAAGTTGCGCAATTATCCTGGAACAATTTAGCCCCATCCTGCGCACTCAACTTATTTCCGAACGACAATAACGTAATCAATAATACACTGAGAAGGGCCCCTCTGGCAATTGGTCTTTGTACTCTGTGGTCAATCATATCAGTTGAATATGACGAGATTATGTGGAAAAATTTCCTGATTTGGCTGCAAAAATAAGTCAGGATTCTAACAAAATATCAACATAGTTAAAATTTTTTTAAGCCAGTCCTGTAGCGGGTTTCAGCCGATTTTGAACCCAAAATTCATTATGTCATGACATTTATGTCATGTTTTTGTCACCCCATTTTGGGGCTGGACAGAGTGTGGAAAAGCCGCAATAGTTACATGCTTAAAAACCGCAATATGTGTTTGGAAAATGCAATATCGGGCTTACAAAATCAGATAATTGACCAAATTGCTGCACTTTTGCGTCCATGTTTACACGGCTTCAACAAAAATGGAAGGTCAACGGATGGCGCCTCCTTCTCATCCTCATCACCTTTGCCGTAGGCGGCAGTCTCTGCGGCTATTTAGGCAGGATCATCCTGAATCAACTGGCCATCAACCAGCCTGTTATACGTATTATATTATATGTAGTGATAGTGACCCTCCTCTGGCCACTCTGTGTAATAGTGATCAGTATCCCCACCGGACAATTCTTCTTTTTCCGCAGCTACCTCAAGAAAATGGGTCAGCGGATCGCGGGAAAGAAGCATGAAGAGCAGGTTGAACGGGCTGAGCCGGTTGTCCGGGAAACTAAGGCTTCCGGTACTCCCACCCCAAAGAAGAAACAGGAAGAAGTACCCTTGCCTAAAAAGAGCTTCAACTTCAACCCCAACAGCCCGGTTGCCGGTACTCAGCGCAGGCCAACCGATGAGGAGTTAGCCCAGAAAGCGAAGCCCACCCCCTTCCGGATAGCTGTCTTTGCCTCCGGAGCCGGTTCCAACGCAGCTAAGATCATTGAATACTTTAAAGAGAAGCCGGGTGTGGAGATCGGGCTCATCATCAGCAATAAGCCGGAAGCCGGTGTGCTGGGCATCGCTCAACGCGAAGGCATCCCCACTCTGATCATAGATAAAGAGAAATTCTTCCGGGGCAATGCCTATGTGGATGAACTTAAGGAAGCCAATATCGGTTTTGTTGTGTTGGCAGGTTTCCTCTGGAAAGTTCCCGTTGCCCTGGTGCAGGCTTTCAGTGGAAGGATCGTGAATATCCATCCGGCACTGCTGCCAAACTACGGCGGTAAAGGAATGTATGGTATGCATGTGCACAATGCCGTGATTGCTGCTAAAGAAAAGGAAAGCGGCATCACCATTCATTTTGTGGATGAAGTATATGACCACGGCGCAGTGATCTACCAGGCCATCTGCTCCATTGAAGAAACGGATACACCTGAAGTGCTGGCGCAGAAGATCCATCAGCTGGAGCATGCCCATTACCCGCGTGTGATCGAAGAAGTGATCACCGAGTTGCAAAAACGCAGTTAAATGCGCCAATCCCTCGGCTAAGAATCCTATCTTGCTGGAGTATCAATCATGTAAACACACGTTGCTGAGGACAAGGCTACTTATATTATTTACGGTGCTGTGCTCTATGACTGCTTTGGAGACCTTTTCCCAGACAAGGTTCAAAGTATCGGGAGCCGTGTATGATATCTCCAGGATGGTACCACTGCCATCCGTATCCGTCATCAGCACCAGCGGTATGGGCACCGTTACCGATTCATCGGGCCGCTACTCGATAGTGGTGACAGAAGCCGACTCCATCTCCTTTTCTTATCTTGGTAAGCCCACTCCAAAATATGCAGTAAAGGCAATCCCCGATATCAACCAGTTCGATCTCTCCCTGCACGTAACCGTTACCAACCTGCCGGCCGTAACCGTCAAAAGCCCCAACTACCGGATGGACTCCCTGGCCAACCGCCGCGAGTACGATAAATATTTCAACTACAAAAAACCAGGCCTCAGCGCCAGTGTCAATCCCGATGGCCGCGTAGGCGCCGACCTTACTGAACTCATCACCTTTTTCCAGTTCCGCCGCAACAAAAGAATGGCACAGTTCCGCGACCGCCTGATCAGGGAAGAAATGGAAAAGTACATCGATCACCGTTTCAGCAGACCGCTGATAGTGAAGCTCACCGGGTTAAGAGGAGCAGAACTGGAAGCCTTCATCGCACAATACCGGCCTGCATTGTTGTTTGTTCAGGTGGCTACTGATTATGAAATGGGGATGTATATAAAAGAATGCTTTGTGTTGTATCAGCAGAAAAAAGCGTGGAAAGAGGCAGAGAATTATCCAGAGAAGTAGATCTTGCAGACAGCGGGCAAATCTATCAATAACACTCAATCTTATTATAATGGACCAACTCAACCTCGGCATCGGCACCCGGCTGCAACATACCCAGTTCGGGCCAGGCGTAATCACCGGCGTTCGTTACGCCACCTATCTGATCACCTTCATCAACCACGGAACAAAGGAAATCGATAAAAACGATTCCAACCTCGATGAGATCATCCCCGACAACGTAACCGAAGAAATAGAAACTCATAGCGATGTGGAGAAATCCCTGCTCAAAATACTTCGGTTATGGAATGGTGTTAGTGAGGTAGTGCATTTGGGCGACAAATGGAAAGGCGGCATCATGCTCCTCCAGCCCGCCGACAAATCTCAAAAACCCAAAGAAGTCCCTGTTGAGGTCTTCTTCCATAAGATCGTGATGCTGAGAGACAGGCTCCGTGTGCTGGAACAACAGGTGAACGGCCACAAGCAGCTCAGCGACGAAGACAAAGTGAACCTTCAGCAATATATCACCCGCATCTACGGCACCCTCACCACCTTCAACGTACTGTTCAGGAATAAAGAACAGTGGTTCGTTGGAGAGAAAGGATCTGCTGAATAATTAATTTAAAATCGTCCCGTTTCATTTCGCAGCGGCCAGTCGCTCGCGTCCCCGCGAGTGACTGCTATTCCGTCGCCTCCCGGCGACAAGGTATTCGCCGGAGGCGAACAAATATTGCTCACTCGCCAGAGGAGAGCGAGTGGTCTCCGATGAAAGGTAACCTTCTTGTTGCCCGTACTTCGGGCGCAACCGTTCATGCTTCGGTACCATTATTTCCCTGGTGGTCAATTTTGGCAGAGCCCGTTTCGCGGGTCTTTTTTATATTTAGTATCACCAAGATCATCATATGGGGAAATTATCACTATCCTGTATTGTATCACTCTGCTGCCTGCAACTGTCTGCGCAAGCCTGGAAAGACCTTCACTCCGGGGCCATCGTGGTGGACACGCATAACGATATCCTTACTACCTGTTTTGAAAAAGGATTGAGCTTCGACAAAGACCTCCGTGGCAAAACACATTCAGACCTCAATCGCTTTGCCAAAGGTGGCGTGGATGTACAGATATTTTCCATCTGGTGCGATGGAACTTTCATCAACGGCAAAGGCTATGCAAGGGCTACCCAACAGATAGACACGCTCTACGCAGTGCAAAGAAGAAACCCGGGCAGGATGAGCATCGTTACCAATTCCGGCCAGCTTCTGCAAGCCGTGAAAGAAAAAAAACTCGCCGCCATGATCGGAGTGGAAGGCGGGCATATGATCGAAAACAGATTGGATTACCTCGACAGTTTGTATAACCGCGGCGCCCGCTACCTTACCCTCACCTGGAACAATTCCACTCCCTGGGCCAGTTCAGCCGCCGACGAATCCAAAGGCAAGCAGCCGAAAGGCCTCAATGATTTCGGTAAACAAGTGGTGAAACATATGAATCAGCTCGGCATGCTGGTAGACCTCAGCCATGTGGGCGAACAAACTTTCTGGGACGCCATCAACACCACCACGCAACCCGTGATCGTGTCACATAGCTGCGCATACGCACTCTGCCCGGTTTCCCGCAACCTCACTGATGAGCAGATCAAAGCAGTGGGCAAGAACGGCGGTGTGATCCATTTGAACTTCTACTCAGGTTTCCTGGACAGCAGCTTCTTCAAAAAGAACCGCGAGTTCCGTCGCAAGCACCGCGCAGAAGTAGACTCCCTCAGGGCCGCCGGCACAGACAGCGTTATCATTACTGAAACCCTCGCTGAAAAATACAAAGCCGATGCAAAGCAGCTCCGGGCTCCCTTTTCCCTTCTCTTCGACCATCTTGATCATATCGTGAAACTGATCGGAACAGACCATGTAGGCCTGGGCTCAGATTATGATGGCATTACCTCGGTACCCCAGCAGCTGGATGATGTTACCCGATTCCCACTCATCACCAAAGAGCTCCTCCGGCGAGGCTATACACACCTGCAGATCAATAATATTTTAGGAGGAAATTTCCTTCGGTTACTCAGCACCGTTGAAAACTCCGCCAAACCTTAAACCTGTTTCATGCAACCACTCACAATCACCCGCAACAGGATCACCTCTATCGATCTGCTTCGCGGCATCATCATGGTGATCATGACGCTCGATCATGTTCGTGATTATTTCTCGAACATCCGCTTCAATCCCACTGACCTCACGCAAACCAGTCCCGAACTGTTCTTCACAAGATGGATCACGCATTTCTGTGCGCCCGTTTTTATGTTACTGGCCGGTACAGGAGCTTTCCTGTACGGACAGAAGAGAACGAAAAAAGAGGTATCGAAATTCCTTTTCACCAGGGGCCTGTTCCTGGTGATCGCAGAATTCACTGTCATCAGCTGGGCTTTCCATTTCAACTTCAAATATGATTTCATCCTGGCCGTAGTGATCTGGGCGCTGGGCATGTGCATGATCTTCCTCGCCGCAATGGTATGGTTACCGCTGCGCGCCATCCTGGCCATCAGCCTGGTAATGATCATCGGGCACAATGCACTGGACGGGATCGATCCGGCAAGCTTCGGTAAGTTGGGAATCATCTGGAACATATTGCATGTTCCCGGTTTCTTCCAGCTCTCCCCGGATCGCGCTTTGGTGATCAGTTATCCGCTGATCCCCTGGATCGGTGTAATGGGCGCTGGTTATGTCTTTGGAAAATATTTCCTGCTGGACAGCCAGAGAAGAAGCAGGCTTTTCATCCGCCTGGGCCTGATCATAACCGCATTATTCATCATTCTCAGATTTATCAATGTCTATGGCGAACCTCAGCGCTGGTCGGTACAGTCAACGCCACTGTATACAATACTAAGCTTTCTCAATACCACCAAGTACCCGCCATCATTGAGTTTCCTGCTGATGACGCTGGGACCGGCCATCTTTGCATTAGGATGGATGGAAAAAGCCAAAGGAGCACTCGTGAACTTCTTTATGGTGTATGGAAAAGTGCCACTGTTTTATTTCATCCTGCACATTTTCCTGATCCACCTGCTGATGGTGATTGCCGGCGTTGCTCAGGGATACGATATCGCCACTTTCCTCACTTTCGCGGGCAGTTACCCGGTAGAGTCTGGCTTTGGATTGCCGGGCGTATATGCATTCTGGGCATTGACCGTACTGCTGCTTTACTTCCCCTGCAAGTGGTACGGCCAGTTGAAAGCCGGCAGCAGCAACCCATTATTAAGTTATATCTGATCAATATGAAACTCTTATCCGGCCTTATCGTTTTGTTGTTGTCAGCAAGCGCTTATGCACAAACTTCCTGTGATATCCTGATCCGCAATGGCAAGATCATCGATGGCACCGGCAACTCCTGGTTCTATGGAGATCTCGCGGTGAAAGATGGAAAGATCCTCGCCATCGGTAAGCTCAGCAATTACCAGGCGAAGCAAACCATCGATGCACAAAAACAGGTAGTTGCGCCCGGCTTCATCGATGTGCATGGACATATCGAAAGCGGCATCTTCGAACGGCCCACTGCCGACAACTATATCTACGATGGCGTTACCACCGTGATCACCGGTAACTGCGGCAGTTCCGCCACCGATCTGCGAAAATTCTTTCAGCGTATCGACAGTTTGCATGCTTCCATCAATGTAGCTTCACTGGTTGGCCATAATACCGTCCGCGAGAAAATTATGAAACGCGATAACCGCCTTGCAACACCGGATGAACAGGCCCGTATGGACCAGCTGGTGGAAGAAGCGATGCGTGATGGAGCTGTAGGATTGTCCACCGGCCTCATTTACATTCCCGGAACTTTCGCCAATACTGCTGAAGTAGTCAGCCTCGCCAAAGCAGCGGGCCGCTTCAATGGTCTTTATGCCTCCCATATCCGCAACGAAGAGAACAGCGTGGTTGAAGCCATCAATGAAGCTATTCAGGTTGGAAAAGAAGCGAATATCCCTGTACAGATCTCGCACTTCAAAGTGAGCGGCAGAGCCAGCTGGGGCAAATCGACTATCACAGTAGACCTTATCAAAGCGGCCAGAAATGAGGGATGGGATGTTACCATCGATCAGTATCCTTACACTGCCAGCAGCACCAACCTCGGAGTGCGTTTACCCGACTGGGCACTGGCTGGTGGGCAGGACAGTGTTCGGGCAAGACTGCATAATCCGGCTATCCGGGCTGAGATCAAAAAAGGCATGCTGGAACAACTCGCCAAATACAAGTACAGAAATTACAGTTATGCTGTTGTAGCCAGTTATTCTCCCGACAGCAGTTACAATGGCAAAAGCATCACTGAGATCAATAAACTACTGGGAAGAAAACCTAAGGCGGCATGGGAAGCAGAAACCATTATGGATATGATAGAGAAAGGTGGGGCGCAGATGGTGTACCATGGCATGCATGAAGACGATGTAAAATACATCATGCAATACCCTTTCAGCATGATGGGCGCAGATGCAGGCGTTCCCGTTCCCGGCAAAGGCATGCCGCACCCGCGTGGCTATGGTACCAATGCCCGTGTGCTCGGAAGATATGTCCGGGAATTCCAGGTGATCTCTCTGGAGGAAGCCATTCGCCGGATGACCTCCCTGGCGGCCCAGAAATTCCAGCTGCCAGGCAGAGGATTGCTGAAACCTGGTATGGCAGCGGACATCGTGGTGTTTGACCCGGCAACCGTGAGCGATAAAGCCACTTTTGAAAACCCTCATCAGTATTCAACAGGGTTCAGCACCATTATCGTGAATGGAGAACCAACCCTGCTGAACGGACAACATACAGGTGCACGCAACGGCCGCCCGATCTATGGCCCGGCAAGATCTAACTGAGTTGCCTAAATGAAAATATTCCGAAGATGAAAATTACTTTAATTAATAAGCCAGGAGTTTCTGCACGCATGCATCCAGCCTCGCTTTCGCCAGGAAATTATTTTCCAGGTCGATGCTGAACGGAACAGGTGTATCCAGTGAAGCGCAACGGATCACAGGCGCATCCAATATGGAGAAACAATGCTCACTGATCCAGGCGCTGATCTCGCCGCCGATACCTCCGGTGAGCGTGTCTTCATGCAGTATCACCACTTTGCCGGACCTTTCAACGCTGGCGCGGATGGCATCATAATCCAATGGCAACAAGGTGCGAAGGTCAACAATATCCAATGATATATCCGGATGAGCAGCCGCATACTGCGTGGCCCAGTGCACGCCGCTTCCATATGTAATGATGGAAATATCTGAACCGGTCTGCACCTGTCTTGCCTTACCGATGGGCGTTTCATAATAGATATCAGGCACGCCGCCGCTCACACTTCTGTAGAGAGCTTTGTGCTCGAAGAACATTACAGGATTTGGATCGTTGATAGCTGCTATCAGCAGTCCTTTTGCATCTTCCGGAGTAGCTGGATACACCACTTTCAACCCGGGAGTATGCGTAAACCAGGCTTCATTGCTCTGGGAGTGGAAGGGCCCCGCTCCTACTCCGGCGCCCGTAGGCATCCTGATAACCACATCGGCGGCATGCCCCCAGCGGTAATGGATCTTGGCCAGGTTATTGACGATCTGGTTGAAGCCCACTGACACAAAATCCGCGAACTGCATCTCCACCATGCCTTTGTATCCTTCCAGGCTCAGGCCCAGTGCGATGCCGACAATGGCACTTTCGCAGATCGGAGTGTTGCGCACGCGCGCCTTTCCGTATTTTTCAACGAAGCCTTCCGTTATCTTGAAAGCACCGCCATACTCCGCAATATCCTGCCCCATCAGAACGAGGTTGGGATGTTGCTGCATGCTCTGGTCAAGACCTTCCTTAACGGCATCTATCAAACGAAGTTCCTTTTTGTTCTCATCATCGGCCAATCCCACATCGGGAACATCGGTATCCGGGACCGGGGCATACACGTCAGCCAGCTCACGTTCAGTGCTTACCTGAACGGGAGAAGACTCCTGCGCCATGGCCAGTTCCACTTCAATGTATTCTTTTATGTTCTCCCTGATGCGGCCGATCCTTTCTTCGTCCAGTACATGTTCCTGCAGTAGCCACTGTTCAAATGTTTTTACAGGATCTTTCTTCTCCCATTCTTCAAACAGGTGTGGTGGCACATATTTGGTGCCGCTGGCCTCTTCATGGCCGCGCATGCGGAAAGTTTCGCATTCTATGAGATAGGGCTTCTGTTCGCGGATACAATATTCGCGAACCCCTTTGATGGTATCATATACTGAAAGGATATTATTGCCGTCGATCTTTACGCCCCCCATGCCATAACCGCGGGCGCGGTCAACTAGGTCTTTGCAGCGGTACTGCTCAGACACCGGCGTACTTAGACCGTAGCCATTATTTTCGATGAGGAAGATCACGGGCAGGTCCCATACTGCCGCGGTATTGAGGGCTTCGTGAAAATCGCCTTCACTGGTGCCGCCTTCACCGGAGAAAGCCAGCGAGACTTTCTGTTCGCCTTTGAGTTTGGCCGCCAGCGCCACCCCGGCGGCAATGGCCAGCTGAGGCCCCAGGTGACTGATCATGCCACAGATATGATGGTCCTTATTACCGAAATGGAAACTTCTTTCGCGCGCATTACTGTATCCGTCCTGACTTCCCTGCCATTGTTTGAAGAGTTTGCTCAACGGCATATGACGGGAGGTGAATACACCGAGATTACGATGCAGCGGCATGACCCATTCATCAGGTTGCAAAGCCAGGGTGGCACCCACGGCAATAGCTTCCTGTCCGATACCACTGAACCATTTCGAAATGCGTCCCTGCCGTAATAATACCAGCATCTTTTCTTCAATCATCCGCGGGAGCAACAGGCTTCTGTAAAATTGGATCAATTGTTCATTGCCCAGGTCTTTGCGATCGAATTGCATACGGCATACAAATATGGGAGGTGAAAGGAGTATTGATTACCGGTCGTCTCTTTCTCTGGCCGGACTGTCTTCCTTGTACAACAGGGATGTTGATACAGATAACAGCAGCGAGAACAACAGCGCCCACCAGAAGCCATCCACTACAAAACCCGGCACAACTTCTCCGGCGAGCAATATGATACAGGCATTGATCACAAACAGGAACAACCCGAATGTGAACAAGGTGATCGGAAGTGTAAGCAGAATGAGAACAGGTTTCAGAATAGCATTCAGTATCGCCAGGACTATCGCCACGGCAATAGCAGTCCAGAATGACTTCACATGAACGCCACTCAGAATATACGAAAGCCCGAACGTGAGAACAGAAGTAACAACTATCCGCATGATAAATCTCATAACTGCCAATTTACATCCGGAAGTTAAGTTAGCAATTATTCCGATATCACCTTCAGCTTTTTAGATCACTACCAGTTCGTAGAAATCATCGGGTTGCAGGTAGGTGTTGGCCAGTTCCTGCAATTCTTTGGCAGTAATACTTCTTATCACCTGCAGGCTCTGGTAGAAGTAAGCTTCATCAACGCCGTTAAGGATCATGTTCTTCCAGCGACCGATCACCTGGAACGGACCATCGAGATCGCCCAGCACAGTTCCGATGATGAAGTTGCGGGTCATCATCAGTTCTTCTTCATCCACTTCTTCTTCACGGAGCAATTCCATTTCGTTGTAGATTTCCTGCACGGTGGCTTCTGCAACATCCCGGCCGGCTTCTGTGGTGATCATCCAGCCGCTCTCGTGCACAAAATTGAGGAGGTAACTGTAGATACCGTAGGTGTAACCCTTGTCTTCACGGATATTGCCCATCAGCCTGGATCCGAAGAAGCCGCCCAGCACGTTGTTGAGCACCTGCGCCTTCTGAAAGTCAGGATGGTGACGGTTGGGGAAAGGACGAAGCAGGCGGATGGCAGCCTGCACGCCATTAGGGTCATTTATGATCCTGTATTTTTTCTGGGTGGCCGGCTCAATTCTATGTTCCACTGCAACCACGGTTTCGCGGTGTTTGCGAACGGGCAGGGAACCAAAGTATTTTTCAAACTCGCCGATCATATCATCAGGCAGCTTGCCTGCAGCAAAGATCACGAGCCTTCCTTTTTTGTAGTATTCATCATAGAAGTCAACCAGGTCCTGGCGGTTGAGCGCTTCATAATCTTCGGCATTATTGTATTTGCCGTAGGGGTGCTTCTCACCAAAGAGATAGGAATCGATCAGCCTTCCAGCCACAAACTCACTTTTCTGCAGGTTCACCTTCAGCCTTTGCAGGGAGTTCTGTTTGTAGATGGCCAGCTCTTCTTCGGGGAAGGTAGCATCCGTCATCATTTCCGCTATCACCGGGATCAGCGCGTGCACATGCTTGTTAAGACAGTGAAGGGTGATCTCAGATGTTTCAGTGTAGCAACTGCGGTTAACATAAGCACCGTAGTAATCGAAATGTTCATTGATCTCAAAGGCAGTGCGGCCCGAAGTTCCATTCTTCATCAGGAAGTTGGTGGCGGATGCCAGTGATTTCTTTTTCTCATACCAGGCGCCGGCGTAGAATACCCAGCTGATCTGCAGGGTATCTTCACTGCCCATGTTGAGAGAATATACTTCAACACCATTGCTGAGCACATGGTGGTCGCAACGCGGCAGCACCAGTTCAAAGTCAACGGCATCTTTTATAGGAGGAGCGATAGTTCTGTTCGGCATAATTAGAGTTTACTGTAATAACAAAGAGTACTGCTGTTGTTCACATCAAAATAACGGCGGCTGTACTGGAGCACATCATCAACCGTTACTGAGAAATATTTCTCACGGTCGCGGTTGAAGAGAGAAGCATCACCCAGCAGCTCGTAGAATGCCAGGTTATTGCAACGCGTCATCACGCTCATGTCCTCAAAGGCAATGGCAGACTCGGTTTTGTTTTTCACCTTCGTGAGCTCTTTTTCGGTTATCCCTTCACGTTTGAGTTTTTCCAGTTCTTCTTCGATGGCCGCTTCCGCATCTTCCATCTTCACTCCCTTCACCAGTTTGCCTTCAATGGTCAGCAGGCCTTTGTCCACGGTGCCGAAATGATAGCATTCGATATTGCTGAACAGTTTCTTTTCTTTTACAAGTGCCTGGAACAGGCGGGATGATCCGCCACCACCGAGCACTTCCGTGATGAGGTCGGCCACGTAGTAACCATGGCTGAGGCGCTCATCCATATGGTATACCTTATAGATGGCATCCAGCGGTACGTCTGCATGTACAATCTCCCTGCGGGGCGCCGTCTGTACAGGCTCTGCAGGAGTCTGGCGATCCCATTTCTTACCGGCTGGGATATCACCGAACCATTTCTCTGCCAGCTCACGCACCTGTGCTGTTTTTACTTTTCCACCCACCACCATGATGGCATTGGATGGATTGTAATGTTCCGCAAAGAAAGCCTTCACATCTTCGAGGGTAGCGTTTTCAATATGCGAGAGTTCCTTTCCGATGGTGAGCCAGCGGTAAGGATGCACTTTGTAAGCCATTTCGCGGAGCTTGAACCAGACATCGCCGTAGGGTTTGTTGATATAATGCTCTTTGAATTCTTCACTCACCACTTTTCGTTGCACATCCAGGCTTTTTTCATCGAAGGCCAGGGAGAGCATGCGGTCGCTTTCCAGCCAGAAGGCAGTCTCGATATTTTCGGCCGGCAGCTGCACGTAATAGTTGGTGAGGTCGTTGCTGGTATAGGCATTGTTTTCGCCGCCTGCCATCTGGAGGGGCGTTTCATAATCTTCTATATTGATGGAGCCCCCGAACATCAGGTGCTCAAACAGGTGGGCGAATCCGGTCTTATCTGGATTTTCATCCTTAGCTCCCACGTCGTACATAACGTTCACAACAGCCATGGGAGTGGTATTGTCTTCGTGTACGATCACCCGCAGACCGTTGGGAAGCGTGAATTTCTCAAAATGTATCATGTGTCTTTTCTTCTTTATCCTTTATGAGGAAGGGCAAATTAACGACAGAAAGTACAATTTTGGACTCTCTATTGTTCGAAAAGCTTCGATATTATCGGCCGGTGAGGATGTTTTTGACCTTGAGGGTGAGCACCACAGGCCCCTGTTCCCGCAGAACAAGCACTTTCAGCTTCTCGCCGGGGCTCTGAAGCAGGTTCTTGTAAGCCTGGATATTTTTACTGAAGTTATTGCCTACGGCCAGCACTATATCGCCGGGCAGGAAGCCTGCCGTCTCTGCCGGCGAGCCGGGCATAATGTCCACAATCTGGATCTCCCCATCCAGCAGGTACATGCCCAGGCCGGTATAAGAGTAATCGAAAACATCTTTGAAATGGCTGTTGGGCGTCATGTAGATATGACGGTGCTCGTAATTGATGATAAGGTTGAAACGGCGCAGCAGGTCATTGCCCACCAATCCTCCCAGGTATGGGTAGGAAGTTACATTGAATTCGTCCTCAAAAATATAAGTAGGTACATTCCTGAATTTGTAAGGTCCCAGGCGAACCTGTTTGATCACACCCTGCCGCATCGGGGCCTTGCCGCCCAATCCTTCGGCCTGGGTGGCATACCAGCGGCGGCGGGTCTTTACCAGGGCGCTGTCCTGTACAAAATCAGAAGAAAGGAGCAGGCACATACCGGCGCCCGTATCAAAGTAGAAACGGGACGCGATCTCTTTTGCATCCCTCACTTCTGTTTGAAGGATGGGAATATTCACCAGCAGGGTCTTGAGCACAAAGCCCCCTTTCGGGTATTTGATAGCCCCCCTGGTAAGCACATATATTTTGGAACTGTCGTAATCTATCTTGATGATATACCGGTTGAGGAAGCTGTAACCGATGATGCCATCTATCTTTTCGCCATAGGCACTGGTAAGCACCGTATAATCATTCACGTGAAAGTTAAGGCTGTCGACCTTCAGCCCGGGCAGTTGAAGGCTCTGGTTGTACACGAACCTGACCTGCCTGATGCCTGCAATGCCGCGGATGGTGCGGTCGCTCATGGTAGTGGGGATCTGAAGCGAGTCAACTGTGGTGGAATCCAGCGAAATGCCGCCGCTGCCGGTATCGAGAATGAAATTGAGTGTATCGGGAAAGTTGGCAAATTTAGCTTTCACAGTTATGATGCCCCCGGTAAGCAGCCTGAAAGGAAATGCTGCGATCTCACGGGCCGGCGGACCTGTCAGGATCTCCTGGGCAGGGAGGGAACTCCTGATAAGGGTTAAAAGCAGCACAATGGTGGCAAGACGTTGCATGCAGCTAGTTTAATCAATTTCCCGGGTTGTTTATCTTATTATCGACGAACTACAGGCTGCGCCTGCCATATGACAGCGAGTCTGCGCCGGGCCTGAAGCAATCTGTAGTAAGTTAATCGAATTTAAGATACCATGGGTTGCCGCCGATGTAAAATAAATACTCCCCGAATGCGTACTTTTGTGTTTCAATAGTTCCTATGCACCTACAAGATTTGTATCAGAAGGCCCTGAACTTTGAGTTTCTGACCATTGAAGAAGGAATGATGCTGTTTGAAGAAGCACCCCTGTCAGACCTCATGTTCGTAGCGGATGAGCTCCGTAAGAAACAGGTGCCGCACGGTAAGGTAACCTGGCAGATAGACCGGAATGTGAACACCACCAACGTGTGTACCGCCAATTGCAAGTTCTGCAACTTCTACCGTATTCCCGGTCATGCAGACGCTTACATTACAGATATCGACACTTATAAAAAGAAGATCGAGGAAACCATCCGCTGGGGAGGTGATCAGTTGCTGCTGCAGGGCGGCCACCATCCGGCACTGGGGCTTCAGTTCTATGTTGATCTCTTCAGACAGCTGAAACAACTCTATCCAAACATCAAGCTCCACACGCTCGGGCCACCCGAAGTGGCGCATATCACCAAGCTGGAAAAATCCACGCACCGCGAAGTGCTTACGGCTTTGAAAGAAGCCGGGATGGACAGCCTGCCCGGCGCAGGAGCAGAGATACTGGTAGACCGTGTACGCAGACTGATCTCCAAAGGGAAATGCGGATCACAGGAATGGCTGGATATCATGGCAGAAGCACACCAGCTGGATATCACCACATCCGGCACTATGATGTTCGGTCACGTGGAAACGCTCCGCGAAAGATTTGAACACCTGGTGAAGATCCGTGAAGTACAAAGCCGCAAACCCGCTACGGCCAATGGTTTCCTGGCATTCATTCCCTGGACCTTCCAGGATGTTGACACCCTGCTCACCCGCATCCGCGGTGTGCAGAACCTCACCACTCCTGATGAATATATCCGCATGATCGCTATCAGCCGAATCATGCTGCCCAATGTGAAGAATATCCAGGCTTCCTGGCTTACTGTTGGTAAGAAAACAGCGCAGATCTGTCTGCATGCCGGCGCCAATGATTTCGGCAGCATCATGCTTGAAGAGAATGTGGTAAGTGCCGCCGGCGCGCCGCATCGCTTCACGTACAAGAGCATCCAGGATGCCATTGCAGAAGCAGGCTTTGTCCCTCAGCTGAGAACACAGAAGTACCAGTTCAGGGAAATGCCCGCAGTGATTGAAGAACAGGTGATCAATTATTAAGCGGAGCGTGCCCGGTCGCTCGCGTCCCCGCGAGTGACCGGGCACACCCGAAGTATATATTACGGTTAAGGCTTGAATAGTTGCACATAAACCAATGCTTATGTCAACGCGCCTGCCTATTGCCCCACACCGTAAACCATTGCGTATTGTACTGGCCATCCTGGCCGGCCTGCTGCTATGTGTTTTCCTATACACCTCGCTGTTTGCTCCTCCCGCTCAAGGATATGCGTACCTCCTATGGCTGCTGGGAGCACTCTCCTGCCTCATCATCATCATACTTGACCTTTTTGTTGCTGCCCGGAAACAGCTGATCACAAAAGTTCAGCAGGAAAAAGCCATCGATGGCCTCTCCTATGCCATGAGCTTCGGATGGATGGGCAGCTGGAAAGTGAACCTGCTCACCAACGAGATTACCCTCAGCAAGGAATTCATGACCCTGCTGGGCGAAGACCCTGTTGAAACCACCATGCCCTTTTCCACCTATATGGACAAATACATCGTCCCAGAATCACATGAGCAGATCAGGGAAAGCATGGGCATGGCCATGCAGAACAGGGATAACCCGGAGCATGAAGCCAGTTTCGATCATCCTGTCCGCAAGCGTAATGGCAACATCGCACATATCTTTGTACGGGCGCGGATCATGAGCAAAAACGAAGCCTTCGGCATCGCCCGCGATATCACCGATCTCAAAAATGCAGAAACAGCACTGGCCCTGAAAGAAAAGCGTTTCCGCCTCCTGGCAGAATATTCAGATGATATCATTTCAGAACATAAGCCCAACAGCGAATTCGTTTATATATCTCCGTCAGTAAAAAAGATCCTGGGCTACTCACCCGAAGAGATCGAAGGGCGCACCGTGCTTGAATTCCTGCACCCCGCCGATATCCATAAGTTCGCCCCATCCAGCCAGTACCTGGATGTTCTCGAAACCCGCGACAACCTGATCGTACGCTACCGTATGCGAACCAAACAAGGCGGTTACACCTGGCTGGAAAGCATCGTAAAGCCTATTAAAACTGAAGGCAGGATAACAGGCGTGATTTCCACCTCCCGCGATATCACTGAGAGAAAGATCTATGAGGACGAAGTGAAGCAGAATAAAGAGCTGCTGCGCACCGTGATAGATTCAACGCCCGACTGGATCTTTATCAAAGACAATGATTTCAGGTTCCGCCTCGTGAACCAGGGCTTCGCAAATGCCATGAACCGGCAACCCGAAGAGTTCATCGGCAAAACCGATCTCGAAATAGGTTTCCCTATCGAAGCCGTAATGGGCGATAAAGAAAAAGGAACACCTGGCTTTCATGAAGATGACGCACAGGTGCTGGAAACCGGTAAGAGCAAAATGGTGATTGAAGAATCGTACATCCTCAGTGGACGCCGTGTGACCATGAGCGTTGTAAAAGTTCCTGTGCTGGATAGCGACAAAAAAAGAGTGACGGGCATCCTGGGTTATGCCCACGACATCTCCGATCTCATAGAAGCCAGGAATATTGCAGAGCAGGCAAACCTTGCCAAAAGCAGCTTCATGGCCAATATGAGCCACGAATTGCGTACTCCCATGAATGGCATCATCGGTTTCACGGACCTGCTTCTCACCACCCAGCTGCAATCCTCCCAATATGAGTATTTACTCAACGTCAAAAATTCAGCATACGGACTGCTTGAGATCATCAACGATATTCTCGAATTCTCCCGCATTGAATCCGGCAAACTGCAGATAGATCATGTGCAGTTCCCACTGGATGTACTGGTGCAGGAAAGTGTGGACATCCTCACGGTGAAAGCGCATGAGAAGAACCTGGAAGTGATCTGTCATATTGATCCAGACCTGCCTTCGCAGTTCATGGGCGACCCCACCCGGATCAGGCAGGTATTGGTGAACCTGTTGGGCAATGCAATCAAGTTCACACCCGCCGGCGAGATTTTCATCTCCCTCATCATCGGAAGAGGAATACATGTAGAAGCCGGGAAGAAGATCATGGACATCCTGCTTTCCGTACAGGATACCGGCATTGGCATTTCTGAAGCGCACCTGTCACGGATCTTTGAAAGCTTCACACAGGCCGATGTTGCCACCACGCGTAACTACGGCGGCACGGGGCTTGGCCTCACTATCAGCAAGAGCCTCGCCACCATGATGGGAGGCGACATCACCGTTGCCAGTGAGCCTGGCAGGGGCAGCACCTTCAGCCTTGTATTACCACTGGAAGTAGTGGATGAAATGCCGAATTCACACGGAACTGAAAAACCACCACTCCGTAAAGTGCTGGTAATAGACGATAACAGCACCAACCGCTGGCTGATGCAGGAGATCCTCCGCCATTACAGTATCAGTTGCGAAACAGCTTCAGGCGCCAAAGAAGCACTTGCCATACTGGACCGCATGCAGCAAAACCAGGAGCCGCTTGACCTGATCATCACCGATCATCATATGCCGGAAATGAATGGCATTCAGCTGGTGCAGGAAATGCGCAGGAAGCTCGGCACAATTAGCCAGCCCACTATCCTCATGCTCTCCAGCATAGAAAAAAATGAGCACCTGGAAGAAGCCAATGCACTGGGCATCGACCGCTTCCTCACCAAACCGGTGAAAATGCATGAGCTCTATGAACTGCTCTGTTCCATTTTCAATACAGGTTATGAACGTAAAGTATCCCAGGCCAAAGTGGAGAGCACACTGAAGAAAGGAAATGGCGCATCAATCATGGTAGTAGAGGATGAACCCGTCAACATGATGCTGATCACGGAAATACTGGCAAAGATGGGCTTCCAGGTGATGCAGGCAAAGAACGGGAAAGAAGCCATCCTGATGCTGGAAAACGCCAAACCTGCGCTGATCTTCATGGATGTGAATATGCCCGAAATGGATGGATATGCCACCACCCGGCGTATCCGCGCCACACCCGGCCCCAATCAGGGGGTGCCTATTATTGCCCTCACCGCCGATGCCATGGATGGCGATAAGGAAAACTGCCTCCGCAACGGCATGGATGATTACCTGAGCAAACCTTTCCGGCTGGAAGACCTGATGGAATTGCTGAAAAGCAGGGAGTTACTGAGCTGAAATCAATTTTGAAGTGCCCAGATACTTCTGCAGTGCCCGGTCGCTCGCGTCCCCGATACAACGCCCGGCATATTTCTTGCGTCTTATTGGCAAACAATCCGCAAATGAACCGTTCCGGTCTGCCTTCACTGGGCCTCTGCATTTTAATGGATTTCCTGGGATACATCAGCTATGCCATCCCCGGACTGGGTGAATTCAGCGATATCATCTGGGCCCCCATATCTGCGTTCATTTTCTTCAGGATGTTCGGAGGATGGAAAGGCGCATTCGGTGGGATCTTCAACTTCGTAGAGGAGCTCATGCCCGGCCTCGATTTCATCCCCAGCTTTACCATCATGTACTTCTGGCAGCGCGCTAACCGCCCACTGCAAACCGGTATCCAACGCCCTTTATAGTGATGATGCTGAGCCGCTCATCGTCCCGCAGATAACTGCGCAGCTTGGTGATGTAAACATCCAGGTTCCTGGAGTTGAAGAAAGAATCGTTGCCCCATAATAAATTCAGGATCTCACGCCGGTCGATGATACGGTCGCGGTGCGCATACAGTAGTCGCAGCAGTTCGCTTTCCCGGAAACTCAGCTTACGTTCATCAGTACCCGAAACAAGTGTCTGGCGCACGAAATGGAAATGATATTTTCCGATGCTCACCTGTTCCGTTGGTTCTTCAACCACTCTGGAGGCACGCTTGCTCTTCATCACATTTTCTATTCTTACAATCAGCTCTTCCATGCTGAAAGGCTTGCGGATATAATCGTTACCACCCAGCGAAAAACCTTTCACAAGATCGGCCGTTTGTGTTTTTGCAGTCAGAAATATGATCGGGATCTGCTCATTGCTTTCCCGGATAGAAGAAGCGAGGGTAAAGCCATCCACACCGGGCAGCATCACATCCAGCACACAGATATCGGGGTTGGTATTATGAAACAATTCCATTACATGGGCTCCATCGCTTTCCATCACCACATGATAGCCCCTGCTCTCCAGGCTTTCTTTTACGATCTTGCCCAGGAAAAGTTCATCTTCTACATACAATATGGTGCAGGGTGTCATAAGGTGTCTGGTAATTGGATGATGAAACTGCTGCCTTCGCCGGGCTCACTCACCACTTCAATACTTCCCCTGTGCCGCTCCACCACATAGGCCACGTAACTGAGGCCCAGTCCGTATCCTTTTACATTATGGGTATTGCCGGAAGGCACACGGAAGAATTTATCGAACACTTTTTTCTGATAAGCGGAAGCGATTCCCACACCGTTATCGGAAACTATCAATTGAATTCCCTTATCATTTCGGTTAATGATCACAGTTATAGAAGGCGATTCACCGCTGTACTTCAGGGCATTGTCGAGCAGGTTGAAGATCACACTGGTGAGATGCAGCCTGTCTGCGTTGATGGTAAGATCTTCACCTTCCGCGTGCAGCTGCACGGAAGCTTTCGCCTTCTCAAACTGCAGGCGCATACTTGCCATCACTTCTTCAGCCAGCTGACTAAGATCGAAACGCTCCGTTTTTAAATCCACCTGGTGCTTCTCAAACATTGACAGGCGCAGCACTTTGTCAACCAGTAACGACAGGCGCTGAAGCTCACTGTTGGATATATCCAGATATTCCTCTGTTCTTCTCGGATCATCCATTGCATGGAAATTCTTCAATGCCTCGATGGCCACACTCACAGTAGCGATTGGTGTTTTGAGCTCATGAGTGATATTACTGATCAGGTCATTCTTGAACTGGGTAAGCCTTCGCTGCTTCACCAGGTTGCGATAGAGCAACACAAAACTGAAGCTGGTGAGTGCAATCAATAACAGGGATAGCGCTATCTGCGGAGAGAGTTTACGGATGATATACCTGAACGTATCATGAAGCTCATAACGCAGATAATAATTACTGGCGTACCCCATCAGCAGTTCATTGGTGCGCGTGGGATCTATCAACTCTCCGGGCTGTCGCTCACTCACAGAATCTTTGATGATAGTGTAATTTACTTTCAGCGACTCCTTATCCAGTGCTGTACGGTAGCGTTTGTTCAGCTCTGCCATGGACAGCGTGTCTTTCAGGGAGTCCACCCGCTGCAACAGGTTGCGGAATGTACCGTCTTCCATGAGACGGGTAAGCACCATATAATCTTTCACACTATCTTTTGACACATTCATGGAAATCTTTCCCGGCCTTGCATTGCCGGATGATTTTGCCCTGGTGGCAGGTATGCTGTTCTCAATGGTGATGGCGCTCACAGAACCCTTCAATGGAGATCTGGTTTTGATCAACATTTCCTTGTTGGTAGCCATTGAGATCGTGATGGCGGAATCAGGGATCTCACCCTCGGATGATTTCACGCTTTTTCTGATATGGATGGCACGGATCCTTTCCGGCGACACGGAGTCTATTGCTATGAATGTAGCGTTGGCAGGAACTGAGTCTCCCCGGAGATTTATTCGCTCCTGAAGCCTTATCTTCTGAAAGTTTGGATCCGGCGGGATATTGGTGACCACCATCTCATCGGCTGGATGTGGCTCAAGCGTTGCCATGGGAGTGGCTCCTGCTGTTTCCGGCATCCTGGACGCTACATTCACAGGCATCCCTTTTGCTGCCCTGGCCCATACCCGCACATTGGTATCCTGCTTGAGCGTTTCCGCCTGCAGGCGGTAGGCCACACTGCGAAAAAGCACGCTGGTGCGGATTGTCAACGTATTTTCCTCTTCCTGGTAATTCTTGTACATCCAATAACCCTGAAAGGCAATGATGGCCAGGATGGCCATTACCATTAAGATCACGGGAATATTGATGCGTTTGCTCATGCCTTACAAATGTAAAGTTTCCGGCATTCCACCGGAAAAAGCATTAACCTTAATTAACATTAAACAAAACATCATTAACCTGAAAGCGACTGGCGGTACAATAGCTTTGGTCCAATAAATCAAAGCCACATGACAAAATATGCTCTTCCCATCTTTACAGTGCTTGCCCTTCAGTTTTTGAATACGGCCACGGCACAGAACAACGCCCCTCTCAAACAGGGCCGGGTGGTGTATGAACAACAGATCAAAGGAGGAACCGCCACGCTCAATATCAACGGGAATACACAAACCGTAAACCGGCCCGACAGAACGCTCCGCATGGAAGTATTGTTCACGCAGGAAGAATCGCTGCGCAGGCAACTCGAATCAAACGAAAGACCGGAAGTGGAAATGGCAGGGCCCGGTGATATGCCTTCAACCGTTGGCACAGTACGGGTGATTGGCAGTTTCATGAGCGAAGCTGCCATCTGGCACAATTTCACAGAAGCACGCAAAGTGGAACAACGGGAATCGGCCGGTAAGAAATTCCTGGTACAGGACTCCATCCGGAAGAATACCTGGAAGCTGACAGGCGAAACCAAAACCATTCTCGGTTATACCTGCCAGAAAGCTGTTACGAGAACACCTGTGAAATCATTCAATATGCAGATGCAGGACGGCCAGATGAAACGAACCGAAAAATGGGACACCATCGATGTTACAGTCTGGTTTGCACCCGCCATTACCATTCCCGCAGGGCCCGACTACCAGGGCCAGCTTCCGGGACTGATACTTGAAACGGAATCCCGCAATGGCAGCAATATCGTTCGTGCCGTGGAGATCTCAGACAAAGTAAAAATTACCGAGATCAAAGAACCGAAAACCGGTAAAAAAGTAACACAGGCCGAGTACATGAAAGAAGTAGAAGAGAGCCAGAAGCAAATGATGGAACGCATGCGACCTGCCAGGGCAGCTTTCTGATGACACAACTTTTTCCATCCATTCATATAATTCTCATGCAGTAGTTTCAACTCATCCGTATTTTAGCAGAAACCTACTTCATGAGAATTCTTTATACATTGATCCTGCTCACCGGAACGCTCTCCGTTACTGCGCAGGTGGATACCATCAACGCCAGGAACAACCGCCTGTTGATCGACAGATTGAAAGAAGGCACAGCAAAATATCTTGTTTATAATACTGACAGCCTCACGGGCATTGTAACCGCCTCCGATATCTGGGAGCGTTCCATCACATTTGGAGTACTGTCCGGAAGCAACCAGGCAGTTACCCTTTTTGAATGGAAATGGTACCGCAACGAATCGCTTTTCCGGCATGTAAAAGCGGTGAGCGACCGTAAGACGCTCGCGCCTATCTCCGAGAACACCCTTTTCAAAGGATTTGCTTTTGCCGGTTACCGGTTCGACAATGGCTTTCTCACGCCAGACAGTACCCTGCAGGGCAACCGGGTGAACAAGACCATGAAAGTGCCGCTCACACCTGCCGTATTCAACTGGGAGCTGGATATGGAAACCTTCTCCACACTCCCCATCAACAGTGTTGGTCAAAAGTTTGCTATCGCGTTTATGGACCCGAACAATCCAACACCGAATTATTATTTGTACGAAGTGGCCGGTACCGAAAACCTGGCATTGAATAAAGAAGTGAGCATCAAATGCTGGTTGCTGAAGATCAATTATGGCAACGGGGCATATGCGCAATTCTGGATCAGCCAGCAGAGTAATGAAGTACTGAAAATGCGGGAATATTTTAACGGATCTTACAGATATAAGGTTAAATTGTACTGATCCGGAATACCGGTCAGCTACATTATTAAACCTTGTTTCATGCAACCTTATCCTTTGCTTATCCGAATAGCCGGAGAAGCAGACATTACACTGTTATGCAATCTCGCCAGGCAGACCTTTCTGGATGCCTTTGGAAAACTGAATGATCCTGAAGACAACCAGGCATTCATCGATGAACATTTCACCCCGGAAAATATCAGGGCAGCCCTGCAGACGCCGGGCACTGTTTTCCTGCTGGCATTCAAAGACCAGCAGCCAGCAGGTTACGCCAAATTATCCGATCATGAAGTACCTCCGGCGTTGCGGAAACTGTCTCCGCTCAAAATGGAAAAAATGTATTTTCTGAAACCCTTTACCGGCAAGGGATTCGGAGAACAGTTATACCTTTACTGCAGCAAGTGGGCAGCCAGTAACGGGTATTCGCATATCTGGCTCATTGTATGGGACAGGAATATGCCTGCCATCCGCTTTTACGACCGGCTTGGATTCACTCCCTTCGGGCAGGATGTATTGATGGTAGGAAGCGATGTACAGATGGCCATAATGATGCAAAAGAAAATCTGAACCATTTCTGAAAGACGCTGTTATAGCATGCCCGCGCCCGGCCAAAACCTATCAATGCGGTTATGTTTATGAGCAGCAAAAGATATCTTCTTACCATTCTGATCCTGGGAACACTTACCGCGTTAGTACCCTTTTCGATAGATATGTACCTGCCTGGCTTTAAAGCCATCGCAAAAGCACTCGATACCACCGTTACCGATGTGGCACTCACACTGAGCAGCTTCTTCATTGGCGTATCCGTTGCTCAGTTACTCTATGGCCCGCTGCTCGACCGCTTCGGTCGTAAGCGGCCTTTGTATACTGGACTGGTGATCTATATCATCAGCTCAGTGGCCTGTGTGCTGGCAGGCAGCCTTGAATCGCTGATCGCACTCCGATTTGTTCAGGCCCTCGGCGCCTGCGCCGCCAGCGTGGCCGCCAATGCCATGGTGCGCGACCTCTTCCCCGTAGAAGACAATGCAAAAGTTTTCTCTGCCCTGATGCTGGTTCTGAGCACTTCTCCACTGATAGCCCCCACGGCAGGAGGTTATCTGATTGCCGCATGGGGCTGGCATTCCGTATTCCTGGTACTGGCCGCCATCGCATTGCTCATCATCTTTGCAGTCTGGCTCAGTCTGCCTGAAAGCAGCAAGCCTGATCCCGGCTACTCCTTGAAGCCAAAGGCCATCATCGGCAACTATATGGCAGTGCTGCGCAACAGGCAGTTCCTTACTTATTCCATTTCAGGGGCCATCGCTTTCTCCGGCCTCTTTGCTTATATCTCCTGTTCTCCTTCTATTTTTATGGAACTCTATAAAGTATCTGAGGAAACCTATGGCTGGATCTTCGCCCTGCTGGCCTCCGGTGTGATCGGCGGCACCCAGGCCAATCGGCTTGCCCTGAAATATTTCAGCAGTGCCCAGATCGTCAGAGGCGCTATGATCATGCAATCCCTCTTTGGAGTGATCATGTTCCTGGCCACTTATTACGGACTGATCGGATTGACCGGCATGCTGGTGATGCTGTTCCTCTTCCTCACCTGTGTTGGATTTGTGCTGCCCAACAGTTCAGCCCTCTGCATGCAGCCCTTCACAAGAAATGCAGGCAGCGCCTCCGCCATGATGGGCGCCCTACAGATGGGCATTGGCTCTCTCAGCGCCTTTTCCGTGAGCCTTTTTGATAATTCCACACCGCTGCCGATGACAGGTATTATGGCTGGATTGGCCATTGTAGCCATGTTCATCCTGCTCACCCGCAGCAGAAAAGTTCAAACCGCAACAGCCTGAACATTCTGAAGACTCCGGCTGTTACTTATTTACTATGCAGTTGCAATTAAGTATACTGGACCAGACACCGGTCCGTAAAGGAAGCAATCCCGTTGAGGCATTGCAGGAATCTGTGGAGCTGGCAAAACTTGCAGACAAACTCGGATACACCAGGTACTGGGTCTCCGAACATCATAATACCGGCACGCTTGCAGGATCCGCGCCTGAAGTGCTGATCGCAAGGCTGGGCGCTGATACCCAAAGGATCCGCTTCGGATCAGGCGGCATCATGCTTCCCAATCACAGCACGCTCAAGGTAGCAGAGAATTTCAGGTTGCTGGAAGGCCTCTATCCCGGAAGGATCGATCTTGGTATCGGCCGCGCTCCGGGTGGCGACAGGCTCACAGCCCAACTGCTCAACCCCACCAATACATTCGATCCGCAGGAATATGTGCAGCAGATCACCACATTGCAGGCCATGCTGGCCGATAAACCAACACCCGGCAATGCGGAAGGAAAAGTAAGGGCCATGCCCTTTGTGCAGACACAGCCTGAGCTCTGGATGCTCACCTCCAGCGGCGAGAGCGCTTACCTGGCGGCGCATTTCGGAATGGCGCTGTCCTATGCGCAATTCATCAACCCTATCGGCGGCGCACAGGCCATGCAGGCGTATCGCGACCGGTTCATTCCTTCCGATGAATTATCGAAGCCACTTGGAAACGTTGGCGTATTCGGCTTTGTATCGGATGATGAACAGAAAGTGGAAGAAGTGAGATCCGTAATGGACTACCGTTTACTGAGTTTCGAGAAAGGAAGATATGATGATGTGCCAACCTACGAAGTGGCTAAAGCGTATGATTATTCACTGGCCGAATGGCAACGGGTGCTGTTCAACCGCCAGCGCACGGTGGTAGGCTCACCCAGGGAAGTGAAAGCAAAACTGGAAGAGCTGGCAAAATCATTTGTAGTAAATGAAATTGTGATCTCTACTTTCACGGAACATGCAGAAGACCGCACCAGGAGTTATGAACTGCTGGCCGACATGTTCAAGCTGAAGCAACAGCAAAAAGAATTAGTATAAGATCGATCCGCGGGGACGGGAGCGACTGGGCACTGCGAAATGGAACACCCTCAGGATGCTGCATCTTTATTGTGTGAAATGCTTTCAATAAATGCCCGCACCTCCTCCACACTACGCCCCATCTTATCCGCGAGTCTTTGCAGCATCGCTTCTTCATTACCTGGCTCCAGGCGGAGGTCCTCGTCAGTAAGGTACACATTGCGCTCTTTGATCCTTTCTTTTACTTCGTCCCAGCTTGTACCGGGCTTCAGGTGTATGCTTGCCATAATAAAAGGTTTTATACAGCAAGCGGTACAAAGAGCATGCCCGCTACAGTTTCACCACAGACAGGATGGGGAAATGGTCTGAGGGAAACTTACCGTAATAAGTATCAGTGAGAACGGCCCAGGATTTCACTTTGAATGGATCAGTTACAAAAATATGATCGATGATCTCGCTGTTTTGTTTCCCTCTTCCGAAATTATTGAAAGAGCCATTGGGAGCATAAGGATTGGTAGTCAGTTTGTAAGTATCCTTCAACCATCCTGAATTTGCAATGTGCAGATACCATTCGCTCTGGTGATCTCCATTGAAATCGCCGGTGAGCATGGCTGGTGATTTGCCTGCAATGGCCCTGATCTTTTCCAGGATCAGCACAGAGCTGTTCACGCGGGCCTGTACTCCCTGATGGTCATAATGGGCATTGAAAACGAAGAAGATCTTTTTAGAGGCTTTATGGCGCAGTTTCACCCAGGTGCAGATGCGGTTAAAACGCGCATCCCATCCGAAGCCCGGCTTATCAGGAGTTTGCGAAAGCCAGAAGTCACCTTTGCCAAGCAGATCGAACAATGAGTTTTTATAGAAGATGGCCGAATGTTCGCCTTTGGCTTCTCCATCGTCCCGGCCCCGTCCATACCAGCCGTATTCCGGAAGCTTCGCAGAGAGCGTGTCAAGCTGATGACGCAGCCCTTCCTGCGTTCCGAATATCTCGAAATCATGGTAGCGGATCAGCTGATTGATCGCGGGAACACGTTGCTCCCAGAGATTACCACTATCGCTCTTGTTGGCATAGCGAAGATTATAGGATGCGATACGAATGTCCTGCGCCGTTAGTGAGGCTGATAAGAGGAGGAGCATTATCGCCAACCAGGGATGTTTTTTCATAACGTTGAATAATGCGTGGGAAGGTACGCCATTACTGCAACTGTGCAAACGTAAATGTGTGCTGGTACACGTTTAGTGGTGTTACCTTTTCGTGATCAGTGTCAACCACTCTTTCCGCATATACGCTGTGCATCACCATTTCCGTGATGAGGCGTGAATTGGCAGGACGCATATTCTCCACTTCCATTTTGCAGGCAGGCAGCAGGTATACCACAGGAATGAACAGGCATTGCTTTTTCCTTTCCGGGTATGGCTTCTTCATCAGGGGGCAGCCATCCTTATGCGTGCAAATGGAGCAAAATGTAGTCTGTTTATGAGAAAGGGCGGCAGCAGTCTGCACGCTGCCGCCCTTTGTGAGCCGGTTCATAAATAGTTCATGGTCCAGGTTCACCAGGTCTTCCACCGTATGCAGGCTATACACCATCTGGTTGATCTCCAGATAATACTGGTCTTTCTTCCTGCCGTTCTGATCCGCATACCGTCCGTAATAACGGCTGGTAATTTTGTCCTCCCACTCATGCCTGTGCCAGAGCACCGCCTGAGGCTGGATCTTTTTCACGAACTTGTAATAGTTGATCAGTCTGAACTTGATTTTCATCTGCACAGGGTGTTATACTTCACAAAATCGGCTGCCTGTGCGGCGTATTCCCGCCTGCTACTGAGCCTTACTTACCTTACCCGAACCTGAAATACTGGTGGTGATCTGCGGATTTCCTTCATACCACACATTGCCGCTACCCGATATTTTTGCATCGAGTGTCTCTGTGGCCTTCGTTTTCACATTGCCGGAACCACTGATCTCTGCCTTCACTTTTTTAACTGTTACCGGCAACATATAAATGCCCCCACTTCCGCTGATTGAAAACTTTGCATTGCTGGCCCATCCACTCAGCGCACTGATACTTCCCGAACCACTGATGCTTGCAGTCAGCTCGCCGGTAACATCGATGCCCTTCACCTTCACATCTCCGGAGCCGCTCAGATGCAGGTCCAGCCCTTCGTTACAAACAATGTCATTGGTTGCCTGCAGATCACTTGATCCTTCCACGCCCAACCCTTTGATAACGGGAGCGCTTACACGAACAACAACAGGGTCATGGCTTCCAAGTCTGGTTCCTTTCTTGAACCTTATGATCAGCCTTTCATTCAACACCGGTGTTTCAATTTTATCTAAAATATTCTGTTGCGCCTCTATGGTGAGTTTGAAGTTGCCTTCCTGCGTAACATAGGTGATATCATCTATGGCAGAAGTGATCCGGTTAAAACTGTTCACAGTTCTTTCCTGCTTCACGGAAGGGCCTTCGCCCGTGATCTTCTTTTTACAGGATACCATCAGGTAGCTGCATAAAGCAAACAGCACAACGGCAACAAGTTGATTCTTCTTCATAACTAATTCGGTTAATTGTATTGTTTAATAAAATGATCGGGCTATAACAGACAATACTTAACCGGGTGTTATTCTTCTATCTTCTTGCTGAGTTCAGATTCAGAAACCGTGCCGAACCAGCCCAGGATCTTGTTAGAGCTTCCTTGTTTTTGTGTGGCAACGTTGGTTGGTACATTCGCTAATACTTTGGCAAACAAACCTCCGTTAGCCAACTGATCAGTAAGCAAACGGATGAAGCCATGCGCATCTTTACTGATGCCGCGTACTACCACTTTCACTTCATCTCCTTTCAGATATGGTTTTTCATCGGACGTAATGCCTTCGCGGATCGGAACTATAAAGTTGAAACCATCAGAATTGGCATCTTCATAATAAGCGCCATCGATGCTCCACATTTCATTCACATTCTGGTTGAGTACCCCGTTACGGTAGGTGCGGATCCAGTAATAATCAGTTGCTCCCACCAGATCCTTCGCATAGAATTTCGCATAGTAGCCTTCTTCTTCTCCACCTTTCTTCTCCTTGAATTCTACAGTGATGGAATCTACGGGTGGCACACGGTTCAGCTTGTCTTTTGCTTCAAAGGTTTCCCCCTGCCATGTGATGGAAAGTTTGTACTCGTGGCCGATCACTCCAATCGAAACGCCAGCTCCGGGGTCATGGGTGTATGCTCCGTTATTGTAAGTGAAATCATAGGTCTGACTGGTGGTAAGATCAGTTACTTTAATAGTGGCATCTGAAATTACGGGTGGCGCTGAATTGTCGAGATAGCCAACAGCTTTCAGAAATTTGATCTGCTGGGGACCAGGCTTATCAGTGATCCATGCATCGATATAGGGAACAGGGTCTCCCACCGGCACTTCCAGATCAATCACTTTCTCACAACTGGTGAAGGCGGCCGCGCCTGTAATAACTAGTATATATAAAATGAATTTCTTCATGATCGTGATTTTTAGAATTTAAAGTTCCAGGTAATGGATGGAATGATAGAACCCAGGATGCTCAGACGAACTGCTTCTCTTTTTGCAGGATCATCTTCATTTTGTCTGAAGTAGATTGAGTAAGCATTCTGACGTGCATACAGGTTGTAAATTCCGAAAACCCACTCTTGTTTCAGTTTCTTGCCCTGACGTCCTTTCATGGTTGCAGCAACGTCCAGTCTGTGGTACGCAGGCAATCTGAAATCGTTCCGCTTGCCGGTTGTGTTGTAAGGAATGGGAATACCCTGGATATCCAGTTTCACATTCGGATAAGTAGCGGGGTTGCCGGATCCATAATTGAAGTTGGCGCTCACGCTCCATTTGTCGTTAAGCTCGCGGGTAACAGCCAGATTGATCACATGGGTTCTGTCATAACGGTTCAGGAACCATTCATTGTTGCTGATGCCTTCTGTTTTGCGGTAAGATCTGCTCCAGGTATAGTTGATCCATCCCTGCCATTTGCCGGACTCTTTCTTCACTTCCAGTTCCACACCATAAGATTTACCCTTACCGGTAAGCAGGTCTGCTTCCACTTCAGGATTCAGTTCGAGATTGGAATTGTCGATATAATCGAGCACATTCTGCATTTTCTTGTAGAAAACTTCTGCAGAGAATTCAAGAGGAAGACCTTCCGGAACCGTTACCACACCAACACTTACCTGGTCAGTTAAAGAAGGAGTGATATTGTTGGTGCTGGGGAAATACAGGTCGATAGGCGTGGGTGATGCCGTATTGCTCAGCAGGTGCATATACTGGGTGCTTCTTGCATAACCGGCTTTCAGGAATGTATTCTTCTTCAGTTCATAACGTACAGACAAACGGGGCTCGAAGTAAGTCCAGTCTGACACTTTCTTCTTGCTGCCCTTACCATCTCCCAGAACTTCGATATAATCGAGTGGCTTGCGGATATTAGCAGTGGTATCCCTGTAATGATACACGGATGAATTGCTCAGGTAAGCATAGTAGTTCAAACGAACACCGGCCTGCACCGTTAATTTCTTAGACACTTTCCAGGTATCTTCTGCAAATGCAGCCGCTTCCACACCATACCTGCGCACAAGATTGATCTCCGCCTTGTTCTCATCGTCAACCATCACACCTTTTCCGGGATAGAAATTGTACATGGTGAGGCCCACGCCTGTTTTTACCTGGTGCTTGTTGCTGATATACCAGGTAAGGGTTGGCTTCACTCCATAGGTCTGGATATCTGATTTCCAGTTATAGCTCTGCTGCTTTGTGTCCTTTGCCTCTGAATTGAATTTCAGGCTATAGTCGTATTTGGAATAATAAACGCTGGTATTGAGGAAGAGTTTCTGGGTGAACAGGTGATTCCATCTCAGGGTAGTGGTCATATTACCCCAATCCATGAATGCCTGGTTGTTGAAGGAGAATACATCTCTTCCGTAATAGCCGCTCAGGTAAAGCGTGTTGTTATCGTTCAGTTTCCAGTTGGCTTTTGCCGTTAGGTCATAAAAGTAGAACTGATTATCGCGCTCATCTTTTTTCATGAATGGCTTGCTCAGCACATCAATATAAGAACGGCGACCCGCGATAATGAAAGAAGATTCATCTTTCTTCAGCGGGCCTTCGATACTGATGCGGCTGAAGATGGAGCTGATACCGCCATTCACAGACAGTTTCTGATTATTACCGTCTTTCATGCGTATGTCAAGAACAGAAGAAGTTCTTCCACCGAACTCAGCGGGGAAAGCTCCTTTATAAAGTGTTACGTTCTTCACAGCATCCGGGTTGAATACGGAGAAGAAGCCAAGCATATGCGAAGAATTGTACACGGGTGCTTCATCCATGATGATGAGGTTTTCATCAACATTACCGCCACGCACGTTGAAACCATTGGCGCCTTCGCCTACGGAAGTGATGCCGGGCACGGTGAGCATGGCCTTCAGCACATCAGGCTCACCGAGAAATGCGGGGATCTTTTTGATCTGTCCGATACTCATCTGCTGAATACCGAGTGCAACAGTATTGGTACGGCGCAGCTTTTTCTCACCAGTTACCACTACTTCACTCAGTTCGGCTGATGATGATTTCATCTGCAGGTCGAGGTTCTGATTTTCAGTAAGTGCAATATCCCTGGTTATCACAGCGAAACCGGTATATGTGGCAGAGAGCGTGTATTTGCCGGGTGCCAGGGAGATAGAAAAGAACCCGTATGCATTGGATTGTACAGTGGCATTGCCTGGGTTGATGGTAATGGTAGCATTGATCAAAGCCTCGCCACTGGCTGCGTCCCGCACATAACCGCTGATGGTGAACTTCTTTGGCTGCCGGGCTGTTGCAGCCATCGCGGTGATGAGCAGGATCACAAAAAGAGAAAGAATCCGGATCGTCGAACGTATCATAAAATGGTTGTTTTGCAGGGTATGACAACTATTAATGCGTTTCCCCCTACGGTGAGTATCATGTTTAGAAATAATTAACAAATGGAGCAGTCAGAACGCTTTGGGAGCCAAATTTAGCATGGGCCTGCAACATATGGTATTTTGTTTAATTTTGCGTTCACATAATAATGCGATACCAAACAGGCATGGCACAGGAAGTCACACTGAAACAGACGAAGCAGAGAGGAATTCTACTTTTTACAGCAGGCGTATTATTCGCCTTCCTCTGGGCCTCAGCCGCTACAGCAACCAAGCTGGGCCTGCAATCCGCTCAGCCCTTCATTATTTGTATCGCACGCTTTTTCCTTGCCGGAGTGATCATGCTCTTCATCACCCACGCGCTTATGCGAAAAAGATTGCCACAGGGGAAAGAATGGAAGTCACTGGCCATTTACGGCATACTTAACATCTCATTATATCTTGGATTATACGTGGTGGCCATGCAGTATGTATCACCCGGACTGAGCTCCATGAGCATTGCCACCAACCCGGTACTGATCAGTCTGACCAGCGCTTTATTTTTCAAACAACGGATCAAAGCCATCACATGGCTGAGCCTTGCACTCTGCATGACAGGCGTTCTTATTGCCGCATATCCGCTCCTGCAATCAAGTTTTGCCACACCAATGGGACTGATCATTCTGTTCAGCAGCATGCTCAGCTATTCCATGGGCGTGTTGTATTTCTCAAAGCAGAACTGGGGCGATCTGCATATCCTCACAATCAACGGATGGCAGACCATGCTCGGCGGTATTTTTATTTTACCCATCGCTGCATTCACTTATGATCCTTCCTTGAATCACTGGGACCTCAGGTTTACAGGTTCGGTGCTCTGGCTGGCCATACCCGTATCCATCATTGGAGTACAACTCTGGTTGTACCTGCTGCGCGACAATCCGGTGAAAGCAAGCTTCTGGCTTTTCCTCTGCCCGGTATTCGGTTACGTGATCGCCAACCTGGTGATGCAGGAACCCGTGAACGCCTTTACGATTACTGGTCTGGCCATGGTGCTGGTTGGCCTTTACCTGGTGCAAAGACCAAAGAAAGCGTAGCATATGCATTAGATTTATTCCACATACAATGCCGGATTTTATACTCTTTTTTGCCGGTAAACTATCACCATATTTCCCCGGATATTGGTATATTTGAAGACAGCTCTGATAGCCTCACTCCCGTACAGCATTGAGTGCTGAATAACCTTTATTAACCCCAGGGAACTTTAAGTAGTTCTGATTGTAGCACCAGGTTCTATAAATTAATTGCGCTGCTGATTGGCAGCCCTAATCATTTATAATTATACCATTAACATGCGAACTGCGTTGATCAGTCCTGGACAAAAAGGGCCCACCCGGCATTCTTCGCGCAAACCCAAAGCGCAGCAACCTGTTTCCGATCAGGAGGCCAACCTGTTGGCATTGGTGGAAAACATGGAAGGGCTGGTCTGGAGCGTGGATCGCAACATGCAATACATCATCCTTAATTCCGCACTGAGGAAAAAGATAAAAGAACTGATCGGCGTGGATGCCTCACCGGGAGACAAGATGCTGGATCTGCTCGCGCTGCTTGATCCAGACAAGAAAAGCGAATGGCAGAAGATCTACCAGAATGCCCTCAAAGGCAGAAGCCAGCGCCTGCTGCAGAAATTCATCCTGAAG
>NZ_JBQCGW010000302.1:0-10234 GCF_051955275.1 Pseudobacter sp.
TTTCACTCTGGGCCATTGTTGCCACTGATAAAGACAGGGCCACAAATACGAACAGGACTTTTCTCATATTTCTTGTTTTATAAATTGCTATTGATGACGTCTTCAGAATTGTCGATACCAAAACTAATGAAGCAGCCGATAAAGAATGACCGCCTTGCTGTAGGCAATATCGGATCTTTTCTGCTACCATTCCAGGAATAGTTATAACCAAAGATCTGATCGTTCCCAAGCACGTTGTTGGCAGAGAGTACCCATACGATGAACTTTTTGGTATCCTTCCTTCCGATAGAGGGAAGATAGTTGATACTCAGGCTGAGATTATTATAGGCGATGGTTTTGCCCTGGTCAGCAATGGCGAACTTGCCGGAGCCTGCATCGTAACGGAAATTATAGTATGGCCTGCCTGTTGCGAAGGAATAAGAAGCATTGAAACTGGTTTTGAGACTGGTGAGAAATTTCTTGACCACCAGGCTGGCCGTGTGATTGGCCGCAAATGAAGGTTGGATGGCATAAGGATAATTGAGGTAATCCCGCCTGGTATCCAGGTAAGAATAGGAGATCCAGTAATCCACATCCTTGAAAGTTTTCCGATCCCTCCAGAAGAGTTCAATACCCTGGGCCTTTCCATGTCCACCATTGCCCACACTGTCAGGAACAAAGCCTCCTTTGGTGGTATAAGTTTTTACCAGCTCGTCATATTTTTTATAAAATGCCTCGATGCGCAGCGTGTAGCTTTTGCTTACAAGCTGGTAGTTGGCAATATAGTGTGTGGCTTTTGTGTAAAGAAGGTCATTCTGCGCAAAGTTTCGAAGGAAGAAATCCTTCTCAGGCTTCTGATAAAAGATCCCATAGGCCAGTGATACCTGTGCCTGGTTCCCCAACTTATAAGCCAGTGAAGCGCGGGGAACGATATTGGCCCTGTCGAGCAGCGAAGAATGCTCCACGCGGCCTCCCAGCTTGGCAGCCAGGTCATTGGTGATATAGATATCCGCCTCGGCAAAACCAGCTTTGAAATGATCGTCAACATCGGTCCTCACATTTTGCACATAGCGGTTAGTGAAATCGGTCCTGTCTGTGAAGTACAGGTATTCTCCTCCAAAACGGATAGCGCTGAGGCCGTAAAGCCTTCTTTCGAGCACCACCTTCATTTGCGCAAGATCTGCGTGACTCTTCAGTTTGAAAGGCTTACTGTCGTACGGTACTTCGGAGATGAGTTGTTGTTTGTTCTCTTCATTTTCCAGCACATTCCTCAGATTATCGATGTTATTGCTGTACGAGGCGCCCAGGTTCAGCTTCCAGTTCTTTCCTATCTTCTCTTTGTAACTAAGGTTCGTATATACATTGAAGTTATAGAGGGTGAGCGCATTCTTCAGGCTGGCGGAATCGATATCCGGACGGCGCAGACCGAACTGCCCGTAATTGAAGTAGCCGTAGAATTTGATGATACCTGTTTTGGAGGTCTTGATCCTGAAGTTGAACTCGCCGTTATGGAACTGCGGGGTGAGGAAGTTATCAGGTCTTTGTTTGATCAGTGCAAAATAGGCAGCTACATTGGTATAGCTGTAATTCACTCCCCAGCTGGCTTTCTTGTTCTTTGCCAGCCTGTTATAACCGGCACTGGCAAAGAGGGGCGAGATGCCGATATTGGCGGAGGTCTGTTCCGGCAGATCGATAGATTCCAGGATCAGTGCGGATGAAAGCGCGCCTCCATAGAGGGCGGAGTAGCCGCCGGTGCTGAAAACAGTGCCTTTGAAAAGAAAAGGCGAGAACCTGCCACGGCTGGCGATATCGGGCACACTGCTCTGGAAATAATTATTCACCAGGGTACCGTCGATGAAAACCTTTGCTTCTTCGGAGCTGCCGCCGCGAACGAACAATCCTTCTTTCTCTCCCACCTGTTGTGCACCGGGAAGTGTTTTGAGGGCAGAGGTAACATCACCGTCCGAGCCCGCTGTGGTAACGATATCGATGGGGCCGAGCACCGTAGTGCGTTTGGTGTCGCTGGCTTCAAAGGTGCCTGCTGTGATCACTACGGCGGTAAGCTCATTGGGCTCAGCCTTCAGGATGGCGTCAAACTGCTGCGTCCCTCCGGCGAGCGTGATCTTCTGTTCCAAAACTTTAAATCCGATACAGGTGATCAGAACCGTCTGTTCTCCTTTTTCGCTTGTGCGAAACCGGTAGTTGCCCAGGCTGTCCGTGGTGCCTCCGTCGTATGAGTCTTTTATGGCGATGCTGGCTCCGCCAACACCTTTTCCCTTGCCGTCTTTGATCCGTCCCTGAAGAACGGTCTGGGCATGGCCCAGCAGGCTGGTCAGCAATAGGAGGATGAAGGGGATGAATTTCAGCATAGCAATAAGTTTATGCCACAAAGTAAAGTGGTTTATAGTGTAAACTTAAATCTTAGGGGGCGCTTTCGGTGAAAACAGGGGTGAAGTCGGTAAAATCAGGGATGCGGCCGGCGTTTTGCTGGCATCGCTTGCTTCTTTTTTATTGCGTACTGCAACAGGTTTATTTTTTTTACCGCTTAGAGGCGGTTTTTCATGCAGTGATATATACTGAAATCCCCAGATACGTAAAACCGTATGGGAAAAGTCCTATTGCGCATAAATAAATTATTAAGTACTCTTGCAATAGGTCCCAAATGGCATGAGTAACCGGTAATATTCCAACACTTTACCTTATCGTAGCATAAACCTGACCCCTGGCTGCTTGTGTTGAAGGACCTGCGCGCAACATAACCCGACCGGCTCAACTGGTGTGATTGTCTGGTCCTGAAATATAACTTAATCCAATTACCGAAAAACCCTGGATGCATGAAACATCTGTACTCTACACTCATCTACACAATTTCCCGCATTTACCGTCACTCAAGCTGGCAACATTGATCTGGTTGTTCATACCGCATTGATACTTCAACACAAGCATTATGAGAACGGGAAATAATTTGCTTTGGGTATTACTGCTCTCTGCTTCCATGCCGTCTTTAGCGCAGGCTCAGGACCGCTACAGCAGGGTGAGCATCGAGATCCCGCCGCAGGGCCTGCCCTGGCTGACGGCGAGGGGAGTTTCATTTGACCATGGAGAGTTGAATGAAGAGGACAATACTTTTGTTACTTCCCTCAATACAAAGCAATTGACCGCCCTGAAAGCCACGGGCGTGAAGTTCACCGTTCTGATAAAAGACGAACAGGCTGCTTTTTCAAAGCAGTACCAAAAAGGAAATTTCTACCGCAATGCCGGCGCCATGATGGTGAACGGCAAACTTCATTTCCAGCAATCCTGCGCCTCCGCCATTGAATCGGTGGATGTGCCTGCCAGCTTCACCGAAGGCTCCTATGGCGGTTATTATACCTGGAATGAAATGCAGGATAAGATCAAATACATGCTGGACCACTATCCCAACCTGGTGGATACCATCATTCTTCCATACAGATCTCATGGCAACAGGCCATTGATCGTAATAAAAATTTCAGACAATGCCGGTACAGATGAAAATGAACCGGAAGCATTCTATACCGGGCTGCATCATGCCAGGGAAGGAATGAGCATGATGAACCTTTTCTTCTTCATGAGTTACCTGCTGGAACATTACAATACGGATGCAAGGATCAAAGACCTGGTCAACAGCCGGGCACTGTATTTTCTGCCCTGCGTTAATCCTGACGGATATGTTTACAACGAAACCAGTGCACCGGGTGGCGGAGGCATGTGGAGAAAGAACCGGAGGGATAACGGAGCTGGTAATGGCCGCGGGGTGGATATCAACAGGAATTACGGGGAAGACTGGGGGGAGAATGGCGCCAACGTGTCTATCTCCACGGATCCCGATGATGAGGATTATATCGGTCCTGCTGCCTGGTCGGAGCCTGAAACCCGCTCCCTGAGAGCGTTTGCTCAGAGCAGGAGATTCACAATCGCCATCGATCATCACGCATACGGTAACTATTATATCACGCCTTTCGGACGTCCTGCACAGCATAGTTTTACTGCGCAGGATGTTTCGTTCTATAAATATGCTTCGGCCCTCATGGCCAAATACAATGCTTATTCAGCAGGCGATGGCCTGGCCACTGTGGGATATTACGCAGTGGGCAATTCAAGGGATTATCACCTGATAGGCGATATCGGCTCAGGCAGCAAACAAAAGACGTACGGATATACTGTTGAGATCGGTAACGGGGCATATGGCTTCTGGCCAGACAATTCATTGATCATCCCGATCGCGCGCTCCATGTTCTTCTCCAATATGCAGATGGCGTATATGTCCGGCTCTTACTTTGAGGTGCAGGACCTCAATCCTGTTTCCGTCAGCAGTACTTCCGGCAATTATCATTTTTCCATCCGCAGGATCGGCCTCACGGATGCTCCTGTAACGGTGTCGCTGCAGGCAGTGGAGAATATCAATATCACCGGAGCGCCGGTTACCATCAACAATATGACCAATTATTTCGACGTGCTGGAAAACGATATCTCCTGGTCGCTGCCAAACACTGTTGCGCCGGGGGCAAGAATTCGTTTTGTATGCAGGACGGAATCTGCCGGCATCACACTCACGGATACCATCGTGAAATTGTATCAGCCGGTACAGCTCCTGGATGATGATATGGAAGCAACAAGTAACTGGGCATACAGCGGTAACTGGGGAACCACTACCACTGCGGCTTTCGGAGGGAACAGGTCTTTGAGCGAGTCCCCTTCCGGAAACTATACCAGCAATGATGAATCATATGCCACCTACCGTAATGCCATTGATCTCTCCGATGCGGAAGCAGCTTACCTGGTGTTCCGGGTGAGGCATCGTGCACAGAACGGTTATGATAAACTGCAGGTTCAGTTATCTGCCAATGGAACTTCCGCTTATCAACCTGTTTGCGCTACCAGCACCATCAGGGAGAATGTGGGCACCATCGGCAATATGCCTGCATACACAGGCATTCATGAAACATGGACGCAGGAGAGTATCAACCTGCAGCAGTACCTGGGCAATAGTAATGTCCGTTTACGTTTCGGATTCTTTTCAAACAGTTCCAGAACGGATGACGGTTTCAATATCGATAATGTGGAGATCGTAAAGTCAACGCATATCGTGCTTTCCGTAAAGTTCATCGATGTGCAGGCCATGCAGCAGATCAACGGCGTAATGGTGAGTTGGCAGGCCGGTATTGAAAATGAGCACGACCATTTTGAAGTGCAGCGCTCTTTCGATGGAGTGAACTATATCACTATCGGAACAGTTACAGGCGCTGCGCCATACCGGTTCCTGGATGCAGAGCCAGCCCAGGAGAATCATTACCGGATCAGGGCTGTGGACAAAAAGCAACGCAGCCTGTATAGCAAAACAGTATACCTGAATTACAAAGAGGCAAGTTCCATCACCGTATCTCCAAACCCTGCTTCCCGGGAGCTCATGATCCGTTTCAATACAGATCATGAAATGAGATTCCGGCTCAGCATTACAGACATCACCGGAAGGCAGGTGCTTTTGCAGGAGCTGAAAGCAGCGAGGGGAGCAGGTTACAGACAGATAGATATCGGTAGTTGGGCTCCGCAGCTGTACATCGTTACACTGAAGGACCTGGCCAGCGGTAAAGAAACGGTGACCAAAATTTTGAAAAGATGATAGCAATATACATGTTGTGATAGCAACAGACCTGAGTTAAAAACCATGTAAATCCAATTTTATGAAAACGGGAAAATACCTTTTGGTTGTTTTGATGATGATATCAGCTTCCATCATTGGTATGTGGGAAAGCGCCAATGCTCAAAGCCTGGACCTGTTCAAGAAAGCGGACAATATCACCCAAGCTGCACCAGGTAATCTGGCCGGTGAAGGGGATATTCTCGAATACACGATCGTGGTCCGGAGCCTGGCATCGGTAAACCTTACCAACACTACTGTAATTGATAATATTCCTGCAGGCACTTCCTATGTTGCCGGGTCTACCACGCTCAATGGTGGTGCGGTAGCAGACGTTGCAGGGAAAATGCCTTACACGGGCAGTGGTAACCTGGTGAACTCCGCGCTTCGGCCGGCAGGTGTGCTGGCTCCCGGAGGTTCGGCTACAATCACTTTCCGGGTTAAGGTTACGGCTAATGGTGGGAACGTTACCAATTACGCAATGGTTGAGTGCCTGAATGGTACCAATACCATCATCCAGAACACCAATACGGTTTTTACAAATCTCACACCTGATGCCACCTGCTCGGTGATCTATCAGTCTACAGCAAAAAGCACCGGCGGTACCCCGGATAATTTTCCGTACCGTTATTTTAAAACGATGAACAATGCAAACGGTACTGGTGGCGCCATCCTTTATAATGGCGAAACAGGTCTTTGCCGTAATGCGCTCACCAATGCACTGCTGCCTCCGGGAAGCGTGCTGCAATATGCTTCTGCCATTGCTTATGAAAAGAAGAGCAACCGTATTTACTTCGTGAATAACTACAGCAATGCCAGACAGGACCTCTGTTATGTTGACCTCGACGATGCTACCAAGACTGCCTACCGCTATGTGAACTATACCATGGAAACAACGCTGGGTGACGGATGGAATATCAACCGTATGGCCTTTGCTTCCGATGGTTTCGGTTACGCTATAACTTTGAACGGCCGTGATATCATCCGCTTTTCTGTAAACCCTGCTACCAATATCCCAACCATTACACGGTTGGGCGCGCTGATCGATGATGCCTCCAACGGATCATTTGAGATACTGGAAGAAAGAGGTGGTGATATCTTCGGCGACGGGTCCGGCAACCTTTACCTGATTGCCAACTCCAGCCGCATGTACAAGATCAACCCCAACACCCGCATAGCCACTTACCTTGGTGGTGTGAACCCTTTCCCAGCCAGCGCTTCCAACTCCATAGCAGTGGACGCTTCCGGTACTGTGTATATCGGTGGAGCCTACCAGAATGTTTTCACCGTGAACCTGCTCACCATGGCAGGCACTTCCATCACCGGTGGCAGTACCACCAACGTATGGACCAATGGTGACTTCACCAGCTGTGCATTCCCTGTACTGGCGCCGGCCCTCACCGCCAACAAGACTTACCGCAATATCAATGGCAGCCCCATCATAATGGGAGGGGATACTGTTGAGTACCGCATTGAAGTGATCAATACCGGTAATATCAATGCTGCCGGTGTGAAACTGCATGATGCAATTCCCCTGGCCACTACCTATATTCCCGGATCAACCAGGCTCAACAATGCAGCCGTTGCTGATATTCCTGTTGACATCATGCCGTTTTCGGTTACTGGTGGACGTTCGATCCAGTCGCCCGGAGAATTCACCGGCATCATCAGGCCTGGCGCAGCCAATAAAGTGGTGCTCACTTTCCGCGCTAAAGTTGAACCGCTTCACCTGGTATGTAACCAGAGCCGTATCACCCTGCTCGACGTGAATGGCAATACCATCTTCATCAACACCAATGACCCCACTATCCCCGGAAACGGTTCACAAAACCCTACCTGCTTCTTCTCAGACGGTACGCTTCCGATCAGAAGCATCGATCTGAAAGCGGCAGTCCAGAACGACCGTTCCCAGCTCACCTTCACCGTGAAGGAAGAGCAGGATATCAAGTATTACGAAGTGCAGTATGCCGCCGATGGCCAGAACTTCAGTCCCATCGGTAAGGTGAATGCCAAAGGCAATACCCTGAGCTCGCATACATATAACTTCAGCGACCTGGTGAACACAACATCAGTGAACCGCTACTACCGTGTTCGCGTAGTTGGCAACAACGACAATGATGTGACCCTCTCGAAGATCGTAAGGGTGAGCCTGCAGAACCTGCAGCAGATCCAGATCCAGCCTAACCCGTTCAAGGCTGATATCACCATCCGGATGGAGCTTCGTGCAGCAGAACAGGTAAGGTTCAGACTGGTTGATATCTCCGGTAAAGTGATCATCCAGCAGTCCAGGCAACTGGCCAGGGGCGATCACAGTATCACCATCCCGGGTGGCAGCAGGCTTACCAAGGGAGTATATGTGATGGAGGTGTTCACGGCCTCGGATAATAATGTGGTCAGAGAAAAACTAATCAAACAGTAAGAGAGAGCCGGGTGAGTAACCCGGCTTTTTTATTTCCTTCAGCCTGGTGGTGGGCTGGAGGAATTGTTGCTTTGATTGGCTTGTTGCGGGCCTTGGGGGTATGCGATGGAGGCTGTAAAAGAAAATCCCCCGTTCCGCTTCGCGGACCAGGGGATTTATACCTCTGAGAAACCAATAAATATTTAAGCAGGTAGCTTTTGTTTCGCTTTTATGCTGATGCTGTAATTACTCTTTCAGCAGTTTCACCACCATGCGCTCATTGCTGTTGATGATCACTTCGAGCAGGTACATGCCAGGGCGCAGACCGCTGGTGTTATCCAGGGTAAAGGTGTTAGCGCCGGCTCCAGCCCTGGTTGATTTGCGCATCATTTCATTACCGGAGGCGTTCAGCACTTTCATCACGATGAAAGAAGCTTCATTCACCTGGATATTCACCACGATATCATTCTTAACAGGGTTAGGCGTTACGCTCACCATCTTCAGGGATACATTGTTGTATACACGAACGATGAGGATCTTGCTCATGAATACGCGGCCGTCTTTATCAACCTGTTTCAGCTGATAGTAGAGGTCTTTCTTGGTGGCGTTACCTGGTTTGTCGTTGAAGGTATAGTTCTTTCTTACGTTTGAGTTGCCTTCAGCAGCCAGGGTACCAACTGTTTTCCAGTTTTTGCCATCAGAGCTGCGTTGAACTTCAAAACGATCGCTGTTGCTTTCGAAAGTGGTTACCCAGCTGATCTCAACGTCACCATTCGTTTTCCAGAGACCTTTGAAATCTATCAGGCTTACTGGCAGTGAACCACCGGTAGGGAATGTGATGGTAACGGTTGCAGTCTGGGAGCAAAGGGCTGCATAACCGGCGTCACAAACCTTGTAAGTGAAGGTGGTGCTGGTTCCTGTGAAACCTGGGTTTGGAGTGAAAGTGAAAGTGCCATCGCCATAGAGCTCAACATGGCCATCTTCAGAATCATCAACCAGTTCAGCATAGAAAACCTCGTTGTCAGGATCGGAGTCATTGAGGGTTACTTTACCGGAAGCAGTGAAGGTCTTAGACCCTGGTATGTCATCATCTTCAGCAACAGGAGCGCTGTTACAGCCGGAGCTGTAGATCCTGTTTACGTTCACCCAGAATTTATCGATGCCAATACGTGTGTTGGCATTGATGCCCTGCCAGTTCACGTAAACTTTGAAAGCGCCGGAACCGATGGTTGGGTAATTGAAAGTTTTGTCGTAGTTGTAAACGGTGTTGCCGTTTACATTTTTGATCTCAACACTGTCCAGATGAACACCAATGATGTTGTTGTCTGCGTCTGTGAGATACACTTTGAACCATTTGCGGGTAGCATTGCTTACATCTCCGCTGAGCTTGTAAGAAAATTTCACCTGCAGGTTACCCCACATGTCGAACACTGGCGTATAGAAGCCATTTTCCTGTGTGCGGCTGGCAGCAGTTCCGAGAACGATAGCGCCATCTTCAGCACCGCCTTCGATGGAAGGAGTGAATCCGCTGTTCACATCAGCGCTTTTGAAGATCCAGCATTGTCCTACGAGATAGCTTTTTACTTGTGTAAGATCTACGCCGTCGCGGGCGTTAAAATTTTCGTAAGTCTGTGCCGTAGCGGCGATAGACATAAAGGTGCACATGAATGCAAGGAGGGTAGAATTCAGTTTCATACTGTCAACAAGTTTCAGAGTTTGATAATTTAGTTAGGCAAGGCACGGATTCGTGGCGATCGGGAGGCATTCAGAGGAACTTGACTTGTTGGACAAAGGAGATTTGAGTAGCTCACATAGCTATTGGACAATAGGAAACCTTTTCAGGATATATTTTCAAAACAAAAAAGCGAACGTAAAGGAGGAGATTGGTACAGGGTAAGTTTGTGGCCTGTAATAGAGGAATTGTCGTAGGATGAGTAGAATTGAGAGCAAATATAGTCAGCCGGATTATATTTTGCAAGACCTGAGCCAAAAAAATAACGGTTTGAACCGGATTTACGCTGTAATTGTATTGTAATTTGCACCCGATAAATTCAGCTATGCCTCCAGTAATTACAGTAAACCACCTCAGTAAGTATTACCAGGATATTAAAGCTGTTGATGATATATCCTTTACGGTAAATAAAGGAGATGTATATGGTTTTCTGGGCCAGAACGGCGCGGGAAAGTCCACTACCATC
>NZ_JBQCGW010000303.1:0-5907 GCF_051955275.1 Pseudobacter sp.
TGTAACGATGCACCTGGTGGAGAGAGGCAAGGTATTGTCAGAGATCAAGGAGAAACTGGTGCAGGCCATCACCAAACATGATCCGCCACTCAATATCGGCAATTTCAGAAAAGTGATGCGGCTGCTGGAAGAGGCGGAGAACAAAGATGAAGACTGGGAGCATTTTGCACGCCACTTCGATGAAGTGCACAGCAATTACCTGAACTCGGTGAAAAAACATTTCCCTTCCCTCACCACCACTGACCTTAAACTCTGCGCTTACCTGCATATCAATCTCACGTCAAAGGAAATTGCGCAACTGATGGGCATTTCCGTGAGAGGGGTGGAAACCAGCAGGTACAGGTTAAGAAAGAAACTGGATATTCCCGGAGAAACTTCGCTCAACACCTTTTTGCTGGAAGCGATCGCGAATGATCAACCCAGCAATGGTAACGGGAATGGTCATGCGAATGGAAACGGAAATGGAAACGGAAACGGTCATGCCAGTGCCCTCTCTGTAACGGAATTATCCAAAAACGAAACCTGATCATATTCAGCGGCAGCCCGGTAGTCAGCGTGTTCCCAGTAGCTCGCCTCCGGCGAGTTACTTCAATTTTTTCGCCTCTGGCGAACACCGTGTTGCCGGGAGGTGACAGAATAAAAGTCAATCGCGGGGACGCGAGCTACTGGACACACGCTGAGTAGCGCTTACATTCCTGGCTTTGCTGCATAGGTTCCTTTAAATTGAAGTAAGGCCATCAGTGCCACCCAGGCAGCAACGGCAATGATCAATACGATGCCGATGGTGGAAACTATTCCTGAGAGCAGGAAAACAGCTGCAATGCTCGCCACTACCCAGCTGATATCGAGGGTTGTTATCAGCATCACAGATCTTAACCGGATGGGGTTCCGGGTGCCAACAAATAATACATAAGCTGCAAAGAGCACCAGGAATATGCCTGTTTCAACGAAGTAAATCGATTCGCTTACACCAAAAACACCAGTGGTTATGGTAGGGAAAAGCGCCAGGAATAAACCAGTAGCTCCGGAACTGATGGCATTTACTAACAGGGTTGTTCTTAATGATAACATATGATTTAATTTTCAACAAAGCTACCATGCCGCATGCGCCAGCAGGGAGTCATATCCCGCCAGTAATCTGCCATTTTCCGCCAGATTGCAGGCAACGGGCAAAAGGCCGGTTATCTTTGAAAAAAATAAGCAAATGGAAAATTTCCAGAGAAGGTTCCTGCTGGCGTTGCTGGGCTATGCTGCGCACCGTAATATCGATGCAAAGAGACTATGTGAATTGTCCGGCATCGATCTTAAAGAGCTTCAGCTGAATGAAGCCATCAAATACGAGCCTGCCCTCATCAACAGTCTCTGGAAGAATGCCGCCCATCTCAGCAATGATCCGCTTTTCGGATTGCATTTCGGAGAATCGATGCAGCTGGCAGCTCTGGGCATCATCGGCCAGATCGTACAAAGCAGCAATACGGTGGAAGATGCACTTGCCAATGCCGGCGCCATGACGCCCCTGATCACGGATATCTTTGAAATGAAGCTGGAGCGCGGCAAAACCCATTTCACCATTCACTTACTGTATGATCCCGCCAGGGCAGAGCTCTGGCCTTCCGCTTTCAGGCATATGGCGGATTACCTGGCGGTGATTGTAGTGCATGAGATGGATGGATTACTGCTGCAAAAGATAGAACCCGTGAGCGCTACCCTTCCCTACTCCCTGGGCAACCAGCACGAATATGAAAGGATACTTCGTTGTCCTGTTATCAAAAGCAAAGATGAAATAAGTATTCAGGTGCATAACAGATTCCTCACAGAACCTGTGCTCACGGCCAATTACGCCATACAGCAGCATCTGCTGCAACAGATCAACCTGGCGTTGAAATCAACGGACTCCGGCAATACACTTCACAAGCGCATCTACAATTACCTGCTCACCAACAGTTACCTGCAATTGGTGTCTCAGGAATCCGTAGCTGCCAATTTCAATATCAGCACCAGGAGCCTGCAAAGGAAATTGAAAGAAGAAGGTGTGACCTATCTTGAAATAGTGGAAGAAGTAAGAAAGACCTTAGCCATCAATTATCTCACGGGAAAGCAGTACCAGGTGAAGGAAGTGGCGCATATTCTGGGTTACAATGAGCTCAGTGCTTTTATCAGGGCCTTTAAAAGATGGACGGGTAAAACACCTTCGGAGTTCACGGTTTAGCCGCAGGTTTTACAACTCTGAATCCCTGATTGCTGAAGGAGGCGCGGGCATGCACGCGGCCGATATCCACGGAGTTGAAGAAACTGCAGGCAAAGCGGCTGCACCACCAGGAACCGCCACGGGCATGTGCAATATTATCCTTTTCATCCGGCTTCAGTTTGCCGGAGCAGAATTCGAATACATTCCCATAGATATCATACAGGCCCCAGGCATTGGGAGCAAAGCTACCTACCGGTGATGTATACATGTAATTATCGGAATGATCGGCTTTCAGGTGATCGCGGCCATGCCAGATATTGGCATATTTGCCGATAGATCCATCTGTTTCTCCGAAAAAAAAGTCAGTAGCTGATCCTGCGCGGCAAGCGATCTCCCATTCATCCAGCGTTGGCAACCTGTAACCAGCCCATTTACAGTAGGCTTGAATATCCTGATAACTGATACAGGTTACAGGATGGTCCATTTTATTTTCTATGCCGCCCCTGCCGGTGCCATTAGGATAACGCCAGTTGGCAGTGGAATCTTCCAGCCAGCGGAACTCATCAAGCCCTGGTTCAAAGACCATGGCATTGCGGTTTCTCTCAGCATCGGTGATATAACCCGTTGCAGCAGTAAACGCAGCAAACTCACGGTTGGTGGTTTCATACACCGCGATCAGGAAACTGTCTACTTTTACTTTTCTGAGAGGATTGGAATGATGCCCTTTTTTACCAACCAGGTATTCACCTGCGGGAATGTGTTTGAAGGCAGCTGAAGGCAACTGCGCCCGTACCTGAACCAGCGCTGCAACACAAAATATCCCGCAGATCCAGTTTTTAATGAACATACTTCTCAGTTGCGAATTTGAGAATGGTATATGCTTTGGTATTGGTGAAGAGGGCAGACTTTCTGAAGGAACGGGTTTCTGATTTCTGATTCATTTCCTGCCAGATCTCCGAATCCAGCCAGGGCTGGTATTGGTCTTTTTCCATTAACTCTATCAGCAAGGTCAGCAGGTCTTTATCGCCGGTCCTTTTGTAATTGCTGATCAGCTGCGGCACCAGCTCCACTGCATGCAGCTCTTTGATCTGCTTTTTGTAATTGAAGCCCACAAAAACAGAATCATACATGGTTTCTCCCATCAGCCGGATGGTCAATGCCCGGTTCTCTTTCAGGAAATCCCGCTGCCTTTTGCTCATCGCTGCTTCCAGCGAAGAGATGGGGAGATAACGCAGGATCTTATATTCAACGGAATCATAACTGAAGACCGTACAGATCTGCATAAAGGATTCTGGAAAGGCCATGCACCAGGTGAATTTCTCTTCAGGACTGAGAGTACTCAGGGCCGCCTCCTGCAGCGGATTTGCAACGAATGAGTTCCTGTCCGTATCAGCTTCTTTTGCCAGTTTCTTCACCTTGTTGTAGCCATAAGGCGGGATGGTGAAGCTGAATCTTTGCTCAGAAGGACCGGAGATCCGGAGAAAGTTCTCTTCTTTTGCAGGCTTGTTTTTCTTCTGGGAAAAAGCGGTAGCTATATTCAGCAGAAAAGCAACAAGAAGTAAGATTCGTACCATAACTCATTTTTTAAGTGACTGATGGAATTCGGTTGCACGTTTGATGATCAGTTCTTCATTCGCCTGGTTGTAATTGATATGAGCCATGTATTCATCACTGGACTCATATAATTTCTTATAGGAGCTTGACTCCATGAATGGCTTGAACTCATTCTTCTTCATCAGCAGGTTGAGCACTGTGAGGATATCTTTGTCCGTCTTCGTTTTGCTATACACAGCAATCAGCTGCGGGATCATGGATATGCCATTCAGATCCACGATCACAGTTTTGTAATTCAGTCCCACATAACCTGTGCGCCCGATGCTTTCTCCCATCAGGGCCAGCACGGAATCCTTGTTCACGGAAAGCCAGTTACGTTGCCTGTCGCTCAGGAATTCTTCCTCAAAAGGGCTCAGCAGATGCGCGAAGATCTTCTGGTCTTCATCCTGTACCGGCGCTCTCACATCACAGTTCTGGGTGAAGCGGTCGCCATGAATCATGCAATAAGTGAATTTTTCGCGGAGGCTCAGCGCCTGCCACTGTTGGTAAGTTATCTCAGACTTTGCATCATAATCGGTGTCTTCCGTTTTGATGCCAGCAATCAGTTTCTTTATTTTGGCCAGCCCATAAGGTGGTATGGTATTCTTATGCCGCTGTTCATGGTATGCCTCGCTTTTTGCAGAAGCAGGTTTCCAGACTTCTTCATCCTGGCAAAAAGCGGGTACCGACAAACCGAGCACTGCTATCAATAAGAAAAACTTCATATTCATTTATTATATTAATTCATTTCCATTCTGGCTGCGTACAAACCGGGGCAGATCGCTTTCATGGAAGCCGGGTTATCTTCTTCCCAGTTGAAATTGATGGGAGCGTATCCTTCGGAGGCGTCACGGAGCCTGTCCTCGATATGCGAATAGATGCTTTTTCCGGTTTTTCTTTCAAAAGCATATACAGCTACATACCCGAAAGATTCAAACTCGTAATTAAAGTCTTCAAAATCCTCGCTGGCAAATTCCAGAAGCCTGTCAGGTTTTTCCAGCACCGTGTAAAACACTTCCTGTCCTCTTGAGATCAGCCAGCACCTGAAGTACTCGAACCCGTCATCGGAGCAGCCGCCATTATTGATATAGGCTGCGCACCACAATTCGGATAAATAACTCCTGACCATCAGGGAGCCGGTACGCAGATGAAACCCGATAATATCCTGTGGGTTCATCACTTTCAGCCTGTTCACCAGGTACTCTTCCTGCTCCTCCTGGTCTGCTGTTTCGCTGAGCGAATCCTGGATGAGCTGCCAGTAAACTGTGGTATCCATCATCTGTCCTGACTTTTCCAATGCATCGAGGTTCATAAATTCGAATTGTAGTTGTATCATTTGTTTAGGGGAGGCAAAAATAATCAGGCAAACGATATCACACAATACAAACTGAAAGATGCCATGGAGACTTAATTTTCACAACCGTTGCAGTCATAAAATACAAAAAAGTGAGCATCAATGCTATATTTCCACCATATTAAAACAGAACTGCCGGCAACACCTGCCGGCAGCGAAACTGTATCAATCGGGTTTTTCATTTATGCGTTTTGCTGGAACCAGTCGTAGATATAATTCGCCTCATTTTTCCAGGTGGGTAGACCTACCACAAAGTGATTGCTACCGGGGAATTCCTTGTACTCGGTTACAGATCCGTTGTTTTGTTTGTAGGCTTTGAAGTTCCTGCGGTTCAGGTGGGCAGGGATGATATTATCTGTTCCTCCGCCCACTATCAGCAAAGGTCCATGAGGCTTTTTGAAATCCACTTTTGCAGCGCTGCTCAAACCGCCACGGGCTACGGTTTTAGATTCGGGGATGGTATTTTCTTCCCATGCTTTCTGCTGTTCTTCCAGGCTCATTCCATTCACGAAAGCATACTGCCAGTCTTTAAGACTCATCAGGTAGGTCTTTTTAGTGGAGGTGAAGAGCCCCAGGGATTTCCATCCGGCTTTCAGGAATGAGAACTCATAGGGGAAAACACCTAAAGGTGGCACGGGGTGCAGCACAGCGGCAGCAGCTACAATTCCACGGTTCAGGAGGATCTGCGTGATCAGTCCACCCAAAGAGTGACCAATGGCGATCGGTTTTTCAGGAAGACTCTTTGCTACGCTTGCGTAGTGGTCTATCACTT
>NZ_JBQCGW010000304.1:0-3164 GCF_051955275.1 Pseudobacter sp.
TGGGCATTGCCTATGGCATTTTATGGTTTGTCTAAGGGGAAAACATTTGCCGCCAATCCTTCCATACAATACAGAACAACCCTGGGAAAAGGGAATCTGTCTGTTCAGCTCATAGGGAATTATGAAAGCACAACTGCGGGTGGAGAAACTATAACAGGTATGGGATATGCTAATGATGGCCTGATGAAAAGTCATAATAATGCAGATCCTCTTTTCAAAACAGTTATTCAATCCTTGAATCAGTACAAATATGCAGCCTTGTCTGCCATTGTAAATTATAACTGGGCAAATAAATATGTCATTAACCTGAATGGCAACCGTGATGGATGTTCACGTTTCGGCCCGGGCAGGCAGTTCGGCAATTTTGGATCCGCAGGGGCCACCTGGATCGCTTCTGAAGAAGAATGGATGAAAAAGCTTTTGCCATCCTGGTTCAGTCTTGTCAAATTCAGCGGTAGCTACGGAATTACAGGAAGCCAGAGTATTGGTGATTATGAATATCTATCAAGATGGGCGTCTACAACAGGGGTTAATACTTTTGCCAGTCAGCCCAGGTATAATGGTTTGAATGTGTTTCATCCTTTAAGAGCCCTGAACCAGGACTATCAATGGGAGAGCACTACAAAAACAGATTTCTCTGTGTGGCTGGGCTTTATGAATGACAGGTTGAATGTCAGAGTTTCCACCTACCGGAATGTAACGGGCAATCAACTTGCAAGGGTGCCAACCCCCGAATATACAGGGTTTACAGATGTGGTGAGGAACTGGGACGCAAAGCTTGCGAACATGGGCATTGAAATGAGCTTGTTATGGAATGTACTTTCCGGAAAAGATTATGGACTAAATGTTTCATTCAATATCTCCAGGAACAGGAACCGTCTGCTGGACTTCCCGAATCTTGAAACTTCTTCCTACAAGAATAATCTGAAGATTGGCAATTCAACCAATATAGTTTATCTACTGCGCTATACCGGAATTGATCCTGCCACAGGGTCCTATACATTTGAAGATTTGAATAAAGACGGCAAGATCACAGCAGGAAGTGAACTTATTCCCAATCAGCCTGGAGATGACCGGCAGGTATTCATTGATCTGAACGAAAAATACAATGGTAATTTGGGGATACAATTCCGGTACAAATCATTGTCGTGCAATACCAACATTTATTTTGTCAACCGGCTCCGGAAAAACCCTTACCTGGTTTCCGCGGTAGGCACACGTGGCAATATAGTTTTGCCTAAAGAGATTGCAGACAATCACTGGCAGTATCCCGGGCATCAGGCCAAATATCCAAGGTATACCAATAACTCTTCATTACTGGGGCCTATCGAAAAATCTGATGGTGGTTTCGTGAACGGGTCTTATATGCGCATGCAAAACCTGTCGCTGGGTTACAGCCTTCCGGTTAAATGGTGTAAGAAGATCGGCGCCAAAGAAGTCAGCTTCACGCTCTCTTTACAGAACCTCTTTACTATTTCTCCGTATACAGGTCTGGATCCGGAGCTTGAGGCATCCATTTTTGCCGCTCCTATTGCAAGAACGGTCAGTACCGGATTACGTGTCAACTTTTAAAAACTGCTTATGTTCAAATATAATATTTTCCGACTCTTCATTTTCCTGTCTGTAATAACGCTGCTGAATAGTTGCAGTAAACTGATTGAAGTGGATCCCCCCATCGATACGATGACAACCCGTGAGGTTTTTTCCAATAGCAGGCAGGCAGAATGGGCCGTTGCCAGCATCTATTCAAAAATGGTCAATGGAACAATCCCAACATCCTGGGACGGGGAAGTGCTGAGCTGGTTTTCTACCGGTTTATCCACCATTCAGGGAGGACTGTCTGCAGACGAGCTGGTTAATTTGGTAAACCTTGATGCAAATCAGGAAGACCAATTTTCCCGGCAAAATAAATTATCTGTTCGCGCCCCGGGAAGAACCACAAAGTTATGGACATCCTGCTATAAGATCATTTATGATGCCTGTGCAGTACTGGAGGGGCTGGAAGCCTCAACGTCTTCATCCCTTACTGATAGTGTCAGAAAACAACTGACCGGTGAAGTACTGGCGCTGAGGGCATTCAGTTATTTCTACCTGGTGAATTATTTCGGGGACATTCCATTAGTGCTTACTACTGATTTCAACCAGACAGTTGCTATTCCCCGTTCTTCCACCGCCAGGATCTATCAGCAGATCAGGGAAGATCTGTTGAAAGCTGGCTCACTGCTGAGAGCCGATTTCGCGCATGCGGATAATGAAAAAGTACGGGTCAATAAATGGTTTACGGAAGCGCTGCTGTCACGCGTTTATCTGTATACAGGCGAGTTTCAGAAAGCCATCAGCAGTGCCAGCGCAGTGATTGAGCAGTCAGCACTTTTTGGTATTGAGAATAACCTTTCGGATGTTTTTAAGAAAAATAGCAGGGAAGCAGTGCTGCAGCTCAAACAAAATTCAGACCCTCCTAAAAACAATAGTTTTACTCCCGAGGGTAATTGGTTTTACAAGCCAGCTCCTTTCAGACCTAATTATTTTATCAGTGATGAACTGATGAACAGTTTTGAGCTGAACGACAAGAGGCGAGGCGAGTGGACCACACTTAACGATACAGGTTATGTGCCTGCCAAGTACAGGAATATCCCTGGACAGGACTATTATATGGTAATCAGACTGGCGGAGCTTTACCTTATCAGAGCTGAAGCAACTGTGTTACTGAACCCTGCAAATGTAAATGATGCCATTGCCGATGTAAATATATTACGCAAAAGGGCAGATGTGGGAGAACTGCAGAATGACCTGCCTGCCAACATGGTCATTGAAGCCATTGCACACGAAAGAAGGGTGGAGCTGTTTCTGGAATGGGGCCATCGTTGGTTCGATCTGAAAAGAACTGGAAAGGCACATGATGTATTGTCTGCCATTTCTTATAAACAACCATGGTGGGGCAACTACCAGTTCCTGTATCCTATCCCTGAGAATGAGATAAAGCTTAATGGACAACTGGTACAAAACCCCGGATACACTTCATTTTAAAAGATAAATCATGTCAAATAAATATTCCCTGTCGTTCCGGTCTGCAAATGACCGGATCAGGATACTTACAGCCTTTATTTTTTTGTCGTCGGTATTGCTCTTATCCGGTTGCAGTAAAAAAGAAGTGAGTCCTGCCA